>JAGQPO010000039.1 GCA_020426665.1 Planctomycetales bacterium | reverse complement strand
CAATCCGGATACCCGCTGTAGTCGAGTGCGTTGACGCCGATAAAAATGTCGACGGAGTTGATTGTTTCGGCAAACGCAAGGGCCAAGGACAGAAAGACGGTGTTGCGTGCCGGGACATAGGTCACGGGAATCGCATTACCGATTTGATCGACCGAGTCCGATTTTGGGACGACAATCGAATCATCCGTTAACGCCGATCCGCCGAACTGGGACAGGTTAATATCGACGATGCGGTGGGATGCGACGTCAAAGTGTCTTGCCAGCGCGACGGCTCGCTCGAGTTCGTATTCATGTCGCTGGCCGTAACGAAAACTGATCGCATGAATTGCAAAGCCGGCATCGCGTGCGATCGCCAAACAGGTTGCACTGTCCAGCCCGCCGGACAACAGAATGACGGATGGGGGTTGATTTCCGGTCACGGCTTTTTCCAGAGCTTGCGTCCGATTGATGGATGGTAATTGGTCCAGTTTTCGTTGTTGGTCAGGTCGGCTTCGATCAAGCTGGTGAACGATGTGATTTTGGCATCCAGATTGTCGATATGGTGCAATGCGATTGCTTCGAGCGTTGCCGGCAATCGGGGACTGCCGAATTCGAGTTGGCCATGATGTGAAACGATCAGGTGCTCGAGTTGCAAACGCAGGTCGTCGGGAAAATCTTCGTCGAAGTCGGCTTCGAAGGTTGCGATGGCTTCGCCGAGCATTTGGACTCCGATAACGATGTGCCCGACCAACTGTCCGCGATCGGTATAACTGAGCTCTCCGCTGGACGAGATTTCTTCGATCTTGCCAAGGTCGTGCAGGAAGGCACCAAACATCATCAGTTCGGTATCAATGCGAGGGTACCTGGGGCCGATGAACTGGCAAACTTGCATCAAGTCGACGGTATGCCGCAGCAGTCCGCCGGGGTAGGCGTGATGATTGGAAACCGCGGCGGTCGCGACTCGCAGCCGCGCAACAAAGGAATCGTCCGACAGGAAGGCTTGGCCCAGCCGGCGAAGGTAGGTGTTAAGAAGATTGCCTAACAACTCTCGCAATTCGTCCAGAGTCTGGTCGGCGGCGTGGGCGTCGAATTGATCGAAGTCGCTGGGATCGACGTCCGATTCGTCGACTTCATCGATTGCCGTCAGAATGACCTGCAAGACCCCCTGGTGCACCTGGGTTCGACCAACGCAGTGGACATAGCCGCCGCGACGAATTTTTTCGAAATCCGTGTCTTCCGCATTCCACATCATGGCGACAATCGTTCCACTGCGGTCGGCCAGTTTCAGCAGCAGGTACTTGCCGCCCTGCCGATTCACGCGGATTTGCTTGTCGGCCAGTCGAAAGGGTTGGTCCAATGACTGGCCGTCGGTCAGTTCGGTGATGAGTGTTCGCGACACAGAAAAATCCCTACGGATCGGGCGAAGATTGTGGAGTCGACCCAAAGGATTTGGGCGGGAGGGTCCGATGGCAAGGTGTGGGAAAGGGTTTCCGACCCCGCCGAAAAGATCAAGGGGCTGAAATCTTGCAAATTGCTTCGTTTAGGGAGCAGAAAGGCTATACTAGGGCTCATGTCTACTCAGATCTCATCTTCCAATACGACTCGTTCATCGGTCAACTTGGTCCGGTCATCACATTCGTGGACCGAAGCCGAGAGTGCCGCGGGTTTTGTATTGCGTTATCTGGCACCGATGCGACGACAATTGACAACGGTACTGGGGTCGTCCAACGAGGCCGATCAGGCACTGAAGATTTTGTTGACGCATTTAGTGTCCGCCGGTTTCGGTGAACATCGCAAGGGACGCCTTCGCGACTTTTTGGCACGTGCGGTTCGGTCCAGTGCCAAGGCTCGTTTGACCGAGCAAGGGCGATGGGAGTCGGAAAAGGAGAAACTGGCCTGTCTGGCGGCCGACTCCAAGGAGTGGGTCGTCATGTGGCGGGATTGCTTGCTGGAGCGAGCTTGGCGGGCACTGGAACGAATGGAACACCAAGACGCTAGTCGGCCGCTGTATTCGGTGTTGTGGTCCAGTACCGTGAATTCCAAAGCCAGCTTGGACGAATTGGCCGCGGCAGTGGAAAAACAGTGCTCCGTCAAATTGGATCAAGTCAAACTTCAACAGTTAAAGCTGGAAGCCAAAGCCGCTTTTGCACAGTTGCTGGCCGATGAAGTGGTCGAAACGCTGGAAAATCCCGATAAGGCATCGGTAAAAAAGGAAATTCAGTCACTGGGAATCGGCGGCGTATTCAGCGGGTTGACCGTCTAGATTGGAACGGTGACCGCGTTGTGTCATAATGGAGGGGCATCGGTGGTTTGTCGCGGACAGATCAGCGAGGCACCGGCAGAGAGCGACCACCAGGAATTTGCAGCCGGTCCCACCTTCCCCACCAACCGCATGGACTTGCATTCGAACTTCGTCCCTCCTTTGCACATCTGTTCCGCGGCCGTTTTGTTTTAAATGACAGCGGCGACGGAAGTAGCAATTCTCAAGGCGAGTTTCATTGTCGGCACTTGCGGTGCGGTATTCGATTTGGAGTATGAAACGCGATGTCCATTTTCATGCGTTGTCTAGTCGGCGTCGTTTTTGCGGTCTGTTGTTTGAATCTGCCGACTGGAGATCACCGGCTGGTCGCCCAGGAGCGCAGGGCGGTGGACGACCAGGGGCGGATTGTCGATTTCCAGCGAGACATCGTGCCGATCTTTCGCGCCCGATGTTTGGAATGCCATAACAAAGACGAAGCCAAGGCAGATTTCCAAATCGATGATCCGGACTCAGTGCTCGCGTACATCGAAGCGGAGGATGTCGAATCCAGCGCGTTGTTCGTTGATTATTTATTGTCAGACGACCCAGACGTCTTGATGCCCCCGCCGAAAAAAGGCGGACCGCTGGCCCCTCACGAGCTGGCGATGGTGCGTCTGTGGATCCAGGAAGGCGCCTCGTGGCCCGAGGACGTGACGATCGAGAAAGCGGGAGAAACGTCCTCCGAACCGACCACTCCCGAGCCAGCAGCGGTCGCTCCCGAGACTTTGGTCGACCGAGCTTGGGCTTTCCAAGGTTTTTTGCACCCGGCGACCGTTCACTTTCCGATCGCGCTGCTGTTGTTTGGCGCCTTCTTTGTGGTCGTCGGTTGGAAGTGGCCGGCACTCGGTCACCAAATTCCGATGGCCTGTCTGGTCGCCGGAGCCTTGATGGCGATCGCATCTACCGCCATGGGATGGTCGTTTGCGGCTGAAAAGGGATACGGATCTTGGACGAAAGTGGACATGGATAGTGAAGTGTTTTGGCATCGATGGAGTGGATTGATCGTTGCCGTTACGTCGTCCGTGCTTGCAGTCATTGCGCTTCGTGGAGCCCGAAAGCAGAACCCGGCAAACGATCGAATCTGGAAAGTCGGCCTGTTAGTGGTCGCGGCAATGGTCGGCGCGGTGGGGCACCAGGGCGGCGAAATGACGTATGGAAAGGACTTTTATCCCCGAGCATTCCGCATTCTGTTGGGCACCGAAGGCGAAGTTGTCGACAGCCAAGAAGCGACGAAAGAACAGCCATCGGAGACAGAGGAACCGGAAAGCGGTCCCGAAAAGGCCGTCGCGGCAATCTAGTGGGCCGTCAATGCTTGGTTTTAGGGTACGACGGACTTCCATTCCGTCGAAAAACGTTGGTATCGACGGAATGGAAGTCCGTCGTGCAAAGCTGACTCGACCCTATAATTAAATCTGAACGATGCACTGTTGCGGCTTCACACCGTAATTGTACCGGAGCCCTAAACACCAACGTGTGCAACCTGTATTCTTTGCAGTCGAGCAGCGGGTGGTCATTAACCACGATCCATCGGCCGGTCGTCCCGGCAGCCCTGAACGGTTTAGGGCTGCGATAGCAGTCGTTTTTTTTTGGAGACAGGTGGCGCGAGTGGCGAAGGTCGAAAAAAAAGGAAAATCGTCTTCCAAAAAGAACGCCGGCGTCCCTGTGATCGATCGACCGCTGCCCAAAGATCGATTCTTCAATCGAGAGCTAAGCTGGTTGGCGTTCAATCAACGCGTCTTGGCTCAGGCCGCCGATGAATCCGTGCCCATCTTGGAACGGGCCAAATTCCTGGCCATCACCAGTTCCAATCTGGACGAATTCATGATGGTCCGGGTTGGCGGGTTGAAGATCTTAAAACAACGCAATCCGACGCAACGAGATCCGACCGGAATGGTCGCCGTGGAACAATTACAGGCCGTTGCCAAAAAGGGACACGAGATCGTCGAGCGACAATATCGATTGCTGCACAGCGAGGTCCAGCCTCAACTGGAATCGGCGGGAATCGTGAATATCGATCTGGACCAAGCCAGCGAAACCGAACTGATGGCAGCAACGGCGCGGTTTTGGCGAGATGTATTTCCTGTCCTGTCACCGCAAGCGGTTTCTCCTGACAGTTTCCCGCTGCTTCAGGGGCTGGGTGTTCATTTATTTGTCCGGTTGCGGCGTGACCCGGCAACACGATTGGGGACTGCGCCCGAAATCGCCGATACGACGGAGGGTGTGGAGCGAAGAGATGACGAACCACGCGATGATTGTGAATACGCGTTGATCCCGATGGGGCGGGCACTGCCGCGGGTGCTGCCCGTCTCGGGCGATAACCGTCACGGCTACATCTTGTTGGAAAACCTGGTCAGCCATTTTGTTGACGAATTTTTTCCTGGACGCGAAGTAGTCGAATGCATCCCATTCCGTTTGACACGCAACGCTGACATCGAATTCCGTGAAGATGCCGCCAGCGACTTGTTGGGTGGCATGGAGGAGATCCTTGAAAACCGCCGTTTCTCTCGGCCGGTGAGACTGGAGTACGGAGCAACGGCGAGTGATGAAGCCGTCGAACTGCTGCAAAGGGTGCACCACTTGCACGCCGAGGACTTGTATCCGATCGACGGACCGCTGGATTTAAGTTTTCTGTTTCGGTTGCACAGTGAAGAAGGATTTGATCACCTTCGCGACGACGTTTGGCCGGCCAAGCCGCACCCCCGGATCGATCCCGAAGAGTCGATGTTTGCGACGATCGCGGCGGGCGATCTGTTGTTGGTCCATCCGTATGATCGATTCGATTCGGTCGTACGCTTGATCGAGGAGGCCGCCGTCGATCCCGATGTGCTGGCGATCAAACAAGTGCTGTATCGAACCAGCAAAAACAGCCCGGTCGTCGCGGCGCTGGAAAAGGCCGCCGAGAGAGGAAAATATGTCACCGCAATCGTTGAACTGAAAGCCCGATTCGATGAGGCGCGCAACATTGAATGGGCGAAGGAAATGGAGCGTGCCGGCGTTCAAGTGATTTATGGAATCCATGGCCTGAAAACGCATGCAAAGGTTTGCATTATCATTCGCAGGGAACCGCAAGGCATTGTCAGATACATGCACTTTGGCACCGGCAATTACAACGAAGCGACGGCCAAACTGTACAGCGACATTTCGCTGTTAACATGTGACGAGGTGTTGGGACGCGACGCAACAAGTTTCTTCAATGCGATCACCGGAGCGAGCCAACCACGCGGCATGGAGGAGTTGGCTGCCGCGCCGACGACGATGCGGCGACGAGTTCTCGATCTAATCGAAGGCGAAACGCAGCGGAGTTTGCAGGGAGGCCGCGCGCAAATCACCGCCAAACTGAACGCGTTGGTCGATACAGAAGTCATCGACGCGCTCTATCGGGCAAGCCGAGCGGGCGTCAAGATTCGCTTGAACGTCCGCGGACAATGTTGCTTACGGCCCGGCGTGAAGGGAATCAGTGAAACAATCGAAGTCGTTTCGATCGTCGATCGCTTCTTGGAACACGCAAGGATCTTTTGTTTCCATCAGGGCGGCGAAGAGAAACTTCTGATCGGCAGTGCCGACTGGATGCCGAGAAATTTGGACCGACGAATCGAGTTGCTGGTGCCAGTGGCCGATCGCACGTGCGCCGATCGTTTGAAGGAAGTCTTGGAAATTTATTTCAAGGACAATGTCAGTCGATGGCAAATGGGTCCGGACGGAGAATATCGCAAGCCCAGTCGTGGCGATGCCCCCGCCATACGCTCACAACGCGTGCTCTATGATCGCGTGGTCCAAGCTTGGAAGAAAGCCGAGTCGAGTCGTCGTGTTACGTTTCGCCCCATCAGCGCTGACAGTTGATGCGGAAACGCGTTGATCGCGGAACGATCAGCGACCGGGTCGTCACACCGTGACTTCGACGCTGAGCGTTTCGTTGCTCTTATAACGCTGTCGAATCGGCTCGATCTGTTGCTCGATAAATTCGTCGACCTGTTCCGGGGCGCGGCCGACAAAATCGAGCGGATTGATTTCGGTATCGAATTCAACGGCCGCAAACGCTTCGTCGTTCTTCAAGCGCTGGATCATGTCGTTGGACTTTCCTTCGGCGTTGACACGGTGGGCAACTTCGCGACTGTGAACGCGGATTCGCTCGTGCAAATCCTGTCGATCGCCGCCCGCTTCGACAGCCCGCATCATGATGTTTTCCGTTTCCATGTACGGCAACTCCTTCGCCAAATTGTGACTGATCGTCTTGGGATAAACCACGAATCCGCTGGCGACATTCTGCATTAGCACCAATGACGCATCGATGGCCAAGAATGCCTGGGGGATCACCAGACGCCGGTTGGCGCTGTCATCAAGCGTGCGTTCCATCCATTGGGTGGCCGCCGTCATGGCCGGACTGCTTTGCAGACTGATCACGTAACGCGTGAGCGCGCAAATGCGTTCGCTTCGCATGGGGTTTCGTTTGTACGGCATCGCCGACGAACCGATTTGATGCTTCTCGATCGGCTCTTCGATTTCTTTGCGGTTGGCCAACAAACGCACGTCGGTGGCCGTTTTGTGCAAACTTTGTGCGATCCCACTGAGCGCGTCCAATAATTGTGCGTCGACCTTTCGTGGGTACGTTTGTCCGGTCACCGCGTAGGTCTTGTCAAAGCCGATCTTCTGGGCGATTCGTCGCTCCAACTGGCGGACTTTCTCGTGGTCCCCGCCAAATAGCTGAAGAAAGCTGGCCTGGGTCCCGGTCGTCCCCTTCGCACTGCGCGCGCACAACGTTTCAAGCCGGTGCTCGATTTCCTGTAGGTCCAAAACCAAGTCATAGGCCCACAGGCAACAGTGGTGGGCGAAGGTCACGGGCTGGGCGGGCTGCAGATGGGTGAATCCCAGGCAGGGCAGGGCACGGTGCTGGGCGGCAAAAACGCCCATGGCGTCGATCGTGGCGGCCAGCCGGCTGGCGATCATCCGCAGCGCGTCGCGGATCAAGATGACGTCCGCGTTATCGGTAATGAAACAGCTGGTGGCGCCGAGGTGGATAATTTTCTTGGCATCGGGGCATTGATCCCCGTAGGCCTCGACATGGGCCATGACGTCATGACGCCGAACCCGCTCGTATTCATTGGCGACGTCCAAATTGAGCTTGTTTTCGTACTCCCGCAGCTGGTCCAATTGGACGTCGGAAATGTCAATTCCGAGCTCTTTTTCGCTCTCTGCCAAGGCGATCCAGAGGCTTCTCCATGTCCGAAATCTGCGTTCCGGGCCCCATAGCGTCGCCATTTCGCGCGATGCGTAACGCTCGATGAGTGGGTTCTGATAGGTGGAATCGGCGGAAAAAGGGGAAGTTTGGGACATTTCGGAGGAATTGGGGCGTCGGAATGGGCGGCGTTTTGTGGTTAAATCGAGTGCGATAACATACTGACCTCACAGAGGCTGGCAATTCGTCATCCCAAATGTACCGCTGCCCTGAGATTCAATCGCAATTGAGTACGGTCATGCTTTCAGACACCCTAGTGCATTCAACACCCCTACCGATTCGGCGAAACAAGATGATTTTTCAAAACATCTTGGCAGCTCGCCGTCGGTGTTTGCCGAAAGACAACGATATGAGAGTTGGCACTGTTTTGATTCGATCGTTGGCGGCAGTTCTAATCAGCCTTTTCGGCGTCGCCGCCCACCATTCCTCCCCGGCTGCGCAACCGGTACAGATTCAAGTCCCGGAATCCGCGGGCGAAAACGGCGCCTCGAGCGCCGGCGAAACACCCGGCGAAGGTGACGCCAAACCCGACGCGGCACAGGCAGGTGCGTACATCAGTGCGGTCGATCTGTTGCCCCCATCAACCGCTGGCGTTGTCCGAATTCCGAAACTGCCATCGTTTTGTGATGCGTGGCGGAAAACTCAGATCGGCCAGTTGATTGATTCGCCGGAAATGCAACCCTTCATCGATGATCAACGTGAACGGGCGGCAAGTTACATGGAAACCCTTGATCGCAAGATCGGGGTAAAGCCGGACGATTTGTACAAAATGGCGTCGGGTGAAGTCGCCGTTGCTTGGATGTCGCACGAAGAAGACAAACGACGCCCGTATTCACTGTGCGTCGTTGCCGACATTCGCGGCAAAAAGAAGGACGCCGATGATGCGGCAGAGAAAATTGATGCCGATCTGAAAGCCGGCGGCGCGACACGTAAAGATGTGGAACACGGCAAAGAGAGGATTCGCGTCTATCGTACCAAGCCCAAACCGGGCCAATTGAAGATCGAAGAAATCGTACTGACATGGAATGACCATCGGTTCATCGCCGCAGATCGCCAAAGCGTGGTAACCGAGTTGCTGGACGTGCTGGACGGAAAGTTACCGCAGCGTGCGTTTTCGGATCGAGAGTCTTACAAAAAAGTGATTTCGGATTCGTCGGCGGCAATAACCCAGGCCAAAGAGGAAAATGCCACGGTGTGTTGGGAGTGGTACGCGCAACCCTTCGCGATGGGACGTATCCTTCGTGAATTGTTTGAATATGACCGACGCGACGATTTGGACATCATCGATCTGCTGGAACGCCAAGGGTTTGGTGTGATCGATGCAGCCGGCGGTGTTGGAGTCGTTTCGGGCGAGCGTTTCGACATTCTTCATCGCGGAATTGTTCTGACGTCCGGCAAACTGACCAAAGCAGCCCGAATGCTACAGGGCGCCAACGCCAAACGTGGACCGATACCCGGATGGCCTACCTCGGACTCCGGAACGTTCTATCGATTGAATTGGGATCTGGAATCCGCGTTCTGGGCAACCGAGTCCTTGGTCGACGATGCGTTGGGCGACGATCTCTTCCGCCCGATGATCGAAGGCATCCGTGATGACCCGGAAGGACCGCGTATCGACATCGCGAAAGACTTCTTACCGAACCTGGACGACGAAGTCATCCTGGTGACCGACAACACGACGCCCATCGGCCCGGAGTCGGACCGGATGTTGATCGCACTAAAAATTAAAAACGCCGATGTGGTCGCCGGTGTCGTTGAAAAGGCGATGAAAGTAGAACCCGACGCGACGAAGTTGGATGTTGCCGAATTTGATGTTTGGCGAGTCGAACGAGGCGAGGGCGAGGTCGACGACATTGATGCCCAATTGAAGGAACTGGGCTTTGAGGATCAAGTCGACGACGAAGAAGTCCCACCGTTGTTGAACCATTGGGCGATCGCCGTCGTCAAAGGCAACGTTCCTGGTGCGCCCGACTACCTGATGTTTTCTAGCCACTCGGAGTTGTTGATCAAACTTGGCATGCGAGTCCGATCGGGCGTCACGGGAGACGGCCTTGAATCGACCGACCAGACGAAGACGGTTGTCAAAGCCATGGACGATTTGAAAGCCGACGAAGTCACTTTCGACGGAGTGTTTCACCCCAGCATCTCATTGCGTGCCCGTTATGAATTGCTCCGCAAGGGAGAGTTGAAAGACAGCGATTCGGTAATCGCAAACCTGTTGCGTCGAATCGTCCAAGAGGGCGACGAAGGCAAACCGGACCCGATCCAAGCCGGCAAATTGCCTCCGTTTGCAACGATCAACCGATATCTGAAAAGCGGCGGGTCCTTTTGGCAGAAGACCGAAGATGGCTGGTCCATGACCGGCTTCTTGATGGCCAAGTAGCGATCGCATCGGCTGCGTTACCGATCGGGCCGATCTGCCCGATCCGGTCTCAGGCCCTGTGGCCACTACAGCACTCTCTTGAGCGCTTCCATCATGACCGGCAGCACTTTTCCGCGAACGTCGGCTAGCGTGCCTTCCAGAAAGGCGCCGGCGGCAGCTTTGTGACCGCCGCCTCCGAAAAGTCTTGCGATCTCATTGCAATCCAGATCGCATCGGCTGCGGAACGACATTTTGAACCCGCCGTTCTTCTGACCGACAAAAATGATTGCTGCTTTCGTGTTCTCCACCGCCAGCGTCATGTTAATGGAGTCTTCGGTATCGCTGGGCTGGGCACCAAGAGCGTCGAAATCTTGACGTTCTACGTAAGTGTGCATCAGCGCGCCGTCGAGTTCACTTTGTGTACGCGAAAGGATCAATCCACGTAATTTCAATTTGGCCAGCGTGTCACGTTCATACAGATCGCTATAGACCTCCGCCGGTACGACCCCCGCATCGACCAGCCGCGCGATCACACGATAGGTTTCCGCGGTGACGCTGCCAAAGCGAAACCAACCCGTATCGGTGGCGATCGCAGCAAACAGCGGCTGTGCCATTTGGCGAACCAACGTGACACCCAGGGCGTCGGCGGCCTGGACCACCAACGTTCCCGTCGCTTCGGCCTGATAATCCTTGTACATCGTCGCGCCCAGATCGTCCTCACCAACGTGGTGATCGAGAACCATTTTATCGCACGATGCTGCGCGAATCACGTCGGCCATGTCGCCGAGTTGTACCCACGCACTGGTATCCAAGACCATAATACAGTCGACCGAGATGTCTTCGGCTTCGACGTCATCTCCCAAGACTTCGATGGTGCCGGCGGGGTCCAGAAACTGAAGTGCCAGTGGGACGCGATGTGCATTAATGATGCGTACGTCCTTACCGATCTTTCGCAACACATACGCCATACCGAGTTCGCTGCCCAAGGCGTCACAATCGGGGCGCACATGGCTGACCAATACAAAGGATTGATAATGGCTGACTTGATCGGCAAATCGTTTCCAGTTGACACTCATGACGGCTGATTGTGTTGATGTTGATCCAGCAAGCGCTGGGCGGACTGAATGTCTTTGCTTAGTTGTTCGGCCAATGCATTGGCGGATTCAAAGCGAACAATGTCTCGGACGCGGTCGAT
>JAGQPO010000038.1 GCA_020426665.1 Planctomycetales bacterium | reverse complement strand
TTGCTGCCCTGGAACATGCCGCAATCGATCAGAAACCGATGTTTCCCGGTTTCTAACAACGAACAAGATCCGGTGACGGTACCGGCGGCACCGCAGAATGTCAGTTTCGCCATGAATTCAATCGCAGTAGGTGGAAGAGATCGCAATGGGTTGAAGAGCCATCAAAGGATTTGATCCAATTCTTCGGTCAGTTCCTTGAATCGTTTTAGCGTTGTTTTGACCGGTTCGGGGCTGGCCATGTCGACACCGGCGTCACGCAACAAATCCAGTGGATCTTTGCTGCAGCCGGACGAGAGGAATTTCAAATAATCGGCCAGTTCCGTTTCACCGCCTTCCAGCACGCGCCGTGACAGTGCGACCGCGGCGCTCAAACCCGTCGCATACTTGTAGACATAGAAGGCGCGATAGAAATGCGGAATCCTGAAACATTCCAGTTCCAATTCCTTGTCGACGACAAAGTCGGGCCCGAAATAAGCGTCCAGCAATTCTCGATACGTCGCACGGAATGATGCGACGGTCAACGGTTCACCGGCTTCTGCCATCTCGTGAGTTTTTTTCTCAAACTCTGCGAACATGGTTTGGCGAACGACAGTGGCACGAATGCTGTCGAGTTCGTTGTTGATCAAATAGGCCCGCTCCGAATCATCGGCGGCATTTTTCAGCAGGTGTTCGGTCAGCAATTGTTCGTTGAACGTGCTGGCCACCTCGGCGACAAAAATGGTGTAGTCATAATATTGGAAAGGCTGATTTTTTGCCGAATACCAGCTGTGCATCGAGTGTCCGGCTTCGTGCGTCAACGTAAAGACGTCGTTCAGCACGTCGGTTTTGAAGTTCATCAGGATATAGGGTGCGCCGTCGAACGACCCGCAACTGAACGCACCGCTCTGTTTGCCGCGGTTGGGGTAGCGATCGGCCCATCGGCTTTGAAACCCGTTTGCCAGTGCCGACGTGTACTCCGTGCCCAACGGCGCCAGTGATTCGAGCACCACTTCGACGGCCTCGTCCCAGCTATGCTGCTTTTTCATGTCGCTAAGGATCGGGACATAGGTGTCGTAATGATGGATATCGGGCAGATCCATCTTGCGACGTCGAACGTCCAAGTATTGATGGACGCTCGGCAGCGACTCGTGCACCGCAGCGATCAAGTTGTCATAGACGTCGACCGGTACGTTGTCGGGGAACAACGCGCTGGCGAGGGAACTTTCGTGATTTCTTGCGCGGGCGTAATAAACGTCCCGGTGGATGCTGCCGCCGAGTGTTGCGGCAAGCGTGTTTTCGTGCTCGCCGATCGATTTGTAGTATTGATGAAATGCGTCACGTCGGACTTTACGCGACGAGCTGTTCAAAAATTGTATGAACGTGGCGTGGGAGAGCTCTTGCTCGTTGCCGGATTCGTCTTGCAAAGTCCCGAATCTAAGGTCCACATCATTCAATTGGCGAAACGCGTTTCCAGCGGCCGAGGCCATTTCGCCCTGCATCGCCAACAGGTTTTCTTCGCGGTCGCTGAGTGTGTGGGGGCGTTGTCGCAGCAGTCGTTTCAATTGCAATTGAAATGGCTTCAGCAGCGGATCGGCGACCAACGCATCCATTTTTGCCGGATCAATCGCCAACATTTCCGGGCTCATGAAGCTGGCCGCCTGATTCGCGCGGACCGCCAAGTTTTGAAACCGAGCCTTCATCGCCTGGTAGTCGCTGTTGCCCTGGTCTTCGGTCGTTTTCAAGAATGAATAGATTGCAACCCGTTCGGCATCGCGCGAAAAATCCGAATCAAATTGTAACGCTTCCAACAACGTCGCCGCCGACTCGCCCAACCGACCGCGATAGGTGGCGTAGGTGTCGACCTTCGATTGCAACGCTGTAAAAGCCGTTTCCCAGTCGGCATCGCTGGCGAACAAACTGGACAAATCCCAGCAGTCTTGTGGTGCGACGTCGGAGCGGTCGGGAAGCGTCTTGGCAGGAGAGGGCGACGTGGCTGCGGACATGGTTGATTGGTGGGGGTGGGTGGAAACGAAGCGAAAGGGGATGCCAAGCCAGATCGAGACGATCGGTAAGGAAGGTTATCAAACGGCGTTGGTTGGATATTAATGGCGGTGAGCGGAGCGATCAGAGAGGGCGTTTGATGTCGTCTCCAGAGCTGTTGTCTGTCTGACTAAGCTGTCGATGGAAACTAATCGAACATCTCATCTGGACCTGGGAAACTGCCGTCTTCAACGGCCTGGCGAAAGGACTCCGCGGCCGAACGAATCGTCTGACCGACCGAAGCGTACGTTCTAACAAACTTGGGCGTGTATCCCGACGTCAATCCGATCAAATCATGGGTGACCAAGACTTGTCCGGTTGTTGCTCGGCCCGCACCGATGCCGATGGTAGGAACGCCAACCGCATCGTGAACCGCAGCGGCGATTGATTCGGGAACACATTCGATCAGCACCGCGAACGCGCCGGCCTTTTCCGCAGCGATCGCGTCGCCCACCAGTGAGTCTTCGTCGCGTTGGACGCGATATCCGCCTTCGACCAACACATTTTGGGGACGCAAGCCGACATGAGCCATCACGGGGATTCCGGCGGTCACCATCGCTTGAATCC
>JAGQPO010000037.1 GCA_020426665.1 Planctomycetales bacterium | reverse complement strand
CTTAAGAATCTCGGCGGTGGTTTCCACCGTCTGTGGCAATGTAAGGATCATTTGCATCCAATTGGATCGGGCGGTTGCCCCGTCGCCGGTTGGTTGATCCAATTCGGCGAACAGCTTGTTGATGTCCGCAGGATCCAATTCGATGGTTGTGCTCCCTTCGCCCCGGATGATTTTTCCCGAGCCGAAGTCCAATTCGAAGGAACCGACCAGCCGCATTCGAATCACCGCATCATCTGTTGCGACGGCGTTGGAGGTGTCTTTTGTCGCCCGCGTCTGTTGCGGCCGGCGTGCCCGTGATTTCCGTCTTTTTTTCGCCGGCTGACGGTCGACCTGCTGATTGGCTGGCGACGGTTCATCGCCCCAAACGCTGCAGTCGATCGCAAAGGCCGAAATCAGGAGGCCGACGACCAGACAGACGGCAAAACGCCCGAATCGACAACTGCGATCAACACGTGGCGTTTGCTTGGTTGGTATCATGTTGCTTCTTTCTGTTGTCATGACGGGATCCCAATTCGAGTTCTTTATCAGGATCATTTTGCGATGAAAGCCAAGACGATCATACAACAACTGGTGTGCCCGCTGAGTGTCTTTTTGTTGATTAGCCTGCCCTCGGCTGCGGCGGCACTGCAAAGCGAAGCCCCGGAGGTTCAGCGACGGGAACGATCGGCCAACCCCAATCGTGGCGCCGACCGTTACGCACCCACCAAGGCTGACGTGGCCTACGGAGATCACCAGCGGCACGTCCTGGATTTTTGGCAAGCCGAATCGGACAAGCCGACACCGCTTTTTATTTGGATTCATGGTGGCGGATTCCGCGGGGGCGACAAAAAATCGTTTCCCGCCGAATTAAGGTCGAAATGCCTGGAAGCCGGAATCTCTTGTGCCTCGATTCACTACCGCCTTTCAAGTCACGCACCTTATCCGGCCCAGATGCTGGACAGCGCCCGAGCGGTGCAGTTTCTTCGATCCAAGGCTGGCCAGTGGAACCTGGACCCCGAGCGTTTCGCAGCCGGTGGCGGATCGGCCGGATCGGGAATTTCGCAGTGGCTCGGATATCACGATGATCTGGCCGATGCCGACAGCGACGACCCGATCGCAAAACAATCGACTCGATTGGCATGCGTCTTTCCAGTGAACATGCAGTCCACCTATGATCCACGCGAGATCAAAAAAATCATTCCGGGCAAGGCGTACAACCACCCGGCGCTGCTGCCGTTCTTCGCGCGGCCACAAGGTTGGGATTGGGACACCGATAAAATTGACGATGAATTGGATGCGCTGTTGAAAGATGCGTCGCCGGTCACGCACCTGACTCCCGACGATGCGCCAATTTTTCTGTTGCAATACGCGCGTGCCGCGACGACCGGAAACATCCATCACCCCAACTTCGGTGAACACATGAAAAAGGCTGCTGACGCAGTGGGAGTCGAATGCGTGGCAAAGTTGGACACTGACTATCAATCCATGTCCGATGCATACGACGACATGGTCAAGTTCATGAACAAGCATTTCGCGGTTGGAAAATGATTCGACTCACTGTGCTCTACGGTCATCCCGATGACCCCGCTGAATTCGATCGCTACTACCGCGACGTTCACATTCCGATTGCGAAGAAGATGCAAGGATTGAAGGGTTGGACGATCGGGAAATGCCAGTCGGCCGATCCCGAAAAACAGCCGGCCTACTACATGATCGTCGGTCTGTATGCGGAGACGCGAAAGGATATGGAAGCGATTCTGGAATCCCCGGCAGGGAAAGCTACCATCGCCGACGTACCAAAGTTCGCAACCGGCGGGGTCACGTTCTTGTATGATGACGAGGAAGTGTTGATCCCCTATCGACTTGCCTGAGTCAAGGTTGTCGGGAGCGCGGAACGAGCAAGCAGGTGGATAAATCGTGAAAGCCTTAGCACTCAATGCAATCAAGTCACCTCTGCAACTGGAAGATCGACCGGACCTGATTCCGGGACCCGATGAGGTTGTCGTCTCCGTCAAAGCAGCTGCGCTGAATCGGCGCGATTATTGGATCACGCAAGGGATGTACCCCGGCATCAAGCCGCCCGTGATTCTGGGTTCCGACGGGGCGGGTATCGTTTCCAGAACGGGCAGCGGCATACCAGATGACTGGGTCGGGCGAGATGTGATTATCGACCCCGGAACGGATTGGGGAGACAACGATGCGGTTCAATCAGCCGCGTTCACGATTCTCGGTTTGCCGAGAGACGGGACGTTTGCCACCGAAGTGGTCGTACCGGCTTGTCAAATTCATTCAAAACCCGCACATCTGGATTGGACGCAAGCCGCCGCATTGCCGCTGGCCGGCGTGACGGCCTATCGCGCATTGTTCACGCAAGGTGGATTGAACGCAGCTGGATCGAACTCGAACCAACGTGTCCTGATCACCGGAATTGGTGGCGGCGTCGCCACGTTTGCACTGCAGTTTGCCGTGGCATCGGGCGCCGACGTGTGGGTGACTTCGTCGTCGCCGGAAAAGATCGACCGCGCAATGGAATTTGGTGCGCGAGGCGGGTTTAATTACAACGACGATGATTGGGGCAAACAGTTGATCGACCAGGCCGGCGCCCCGAATCTGATCGTCGATAGCGCCGGCGGCAAAGGGTACGGATCGCTGATCCATGTTGCCGCGCCGGGAGGTCGCATCGTCAACTACGGCGCGACGACCGGACCGCCCGAGAAGCTGGACTTGTTCAAAGTGTTTTGGAAACAGCTGCGGCTGCAAGGCACAACGATGGGTTCGCCGAACGATTTTGCAAAGATGTTGGGATTTGTCGACGAGCATAAGATCTCGCCCATCATCGATTCAGTTTGTCCGCTGGAAGAAGGTGCTGAAGCGATCGGCCGAATGAAGTCGTCACCGCAATTCGGAAAATGTGTGTTGTCGATTCAGTCATGAACCTTTCTGACACAGCGACTTCAAAACTTTCATTCGGGATACGTCAACGATTTAGATGTGTCGGCCGAACCGAAGATGGTCGGCCAGTGGAAGACGCATGACGGCCACGTTTGTGGAGTCGCGTTTTCGCCGGACGGGCGCCAGATCGCGTCGGCCGGTTGGGATCATCAAGCAAAGCTTTGGGACATTGATTTAACAACGTTTACCGCAATGTTGGCGGGCCGTTCGCCGGTCCGGGATCACGATGACATCGTACGCGAAGTCGCCTATTCGCCCGATGGCCGCTACCTTGCGTCCGGCGGTGAGTCGGGAGAAGTTTTTGTGTGGGATTTGACGGTTGCGACGGGCGATGTGCTGGAACAATGGCAATTGCCCGGCTGGGTTTGGCAAGCTCGATGGAATCCGGATCAATCACGGGTTGCCACCGCAAACGGCGACGGAACGATCTACATTTTTCGAAGTCCGCCGTTGCCTTTTGGCCATTTGGCCCAATGACATGGACTTGATGCTGTTCTAGGATAGGGCGATTCAACCTCTTCACACGCTTCGAAGAATTTTGATCCGATGAGCATTGCGTCGACCCAATCCACGACCGGGGACAAGTCAAAGGAAATGATCAAGAATGGCTCTACACTTGCCCCTAATCTGAGCTTTGTGGACGGGTTTACCCGCCGGCACATCGGTCCTTCCGACGCCGATGTGGAAGTCATGTTGCGAACGATCGGGTTTGACTCCTTGGATCAGCTTTCCGATGCGACGGTCCCAGGCGACATACGGCTCGGTCGCGAACTTGATATTCCCGAAGCCCGCGGCGAGCGAGAGTTTCTGGCGGCCCTGAAGACGATTGCCGGCAAGAACAAAGTCCATCGATCTTGCATCGGTATGGGATACACCGACACCGTGACTCCACCGGTCATCCTTAGAAACGTGCTTGAGAATCCGGGTTGGTACACGCAATACACTCCCTACCAGGCCGAGATTGCCCAAGGTCGCTTGGAAGCACTGTTGAATTTCCAAACGATGATCGCCGATCTGACCGGATTGCCTCTGGCCGGAGCCAGTTTGTTGGACGAAGCGACCGCTGCGGCCGAGGCGATGACGATGTGTTACTCCATCGCTTCGCACAAAAAAAACGGCTTTTGGGCGAGCGATGATTGCCATCCCCAAACGCTGGCCCTGTTAGAAACTCGCGCGGCGGGACTGGGAATCGATTTAAAGATCGCGCCGATCGACGAGATCGACTTTGAACATGGCCAAGGCGGACTGTGCGGATTGCTGGTGCAATATCCGACGACCGACGGACGGATCGAAGACTATCGTGATATCGCCGAAAAGGCAAAACAGTGTGGATGCATGACGGTCGCGGCGGCCGACATCCTGGGACTGACCATGTTGACACCACCCGGGCAATGGGGCGCCGATATCTGTGTCGGTAGCGTGCAGCGATTCGGAGTGCCGATGGGTTTGGGTGGACCACACGCGGCGTACATCTCCACACACGAACAACATGCTCGCAAGTTGCCCGGTCGCATTATCGGCGTGTCCAAAGACGTGCACGGCAAGCGCGCCTTGCGGATGGCGATCCAAACGCGCGAGCAACACATTCGTCGTGACAAAGCGACCAGTAACATCTGCACTGCCCAGGCACTGCTGGCGATCATCAGCTCGTTCTACGGTATCTACCATGGCCCCGAAGGATTGACCAATATCGCTCGCCGCACGCAAGCGTACACCGGCGCGTTGATCAAAGGCCTTGCCAGACTTGGGCACCAAACGCTCGGTGCGGGGCCGATCTTCGATACGATCCGAATTCGATTGGGCAAGGGGCGTTCGCATGCGGCCAGGCAAGTCGCCGATGCGGCCCGCGAACGTCTGATCAATCTTCGTGAGTACGACGACGGAACACTGGGGGTGACCCTGGATGAGACCGCGGATCGCGCGTTGATTGCCGATCTATTGGCGGCGTTCAACTTCGGCCACTACACCGGATTTGACATCGATGAATTGGTAAACGAAGCGGCGGCCGACGGTACATTAGACCTGGGTTCCCTGACCCGCACCGGTTCCTTCATGACCCATCAAGTGTTTCACAATTACCGAAGTGAAACACAATTGTTGCGTTACATTTTTAAATTGATGAGTCGTGATCTGTCGCTGGCCAATAGCATGATTCCGCTGGGATCTTGCACGATGAAGCTAAATGGAACCAGCGAGATGATCCCCGTGACGTGGCCGGAGTTTGCCAACATGCATCCCTTCGCACCGGATACGCAGTGGCGCGGTTACACGTACATGTTCCGCGAACTGGAGCAATGGTTGTGCGAAGTTACCGGATTCGCGGCCGTCAGTTTACAACCCAACGCCGGATCGCAAGGCGAGTATGCCGGGTTGTTGGTGATTCGTGCTTACCATGAGCAGATGGCTCGAAAAGAGGGTCGTGAAAACATCCGCGACGTCTGCTTGATTCCAACATCCGCCCATGGCACCAACCCGGCGTCTGCGGTGATGGCCGGAATGAAAGTCGTCGCCATCAAGTGCGATGAACGCGGTGACGTCGACATGGCCGACTTGCGGGCCAAAGCAGAACAACATGCGGATCGGCTGTCGGCGTTGATGATCACCTATCCGTCGACGCATGGAGTTTTCGAGCCAACGATTCGCGAGGTGTGTGACGTAATCCACCGGCACGGCGGACAAGTTTACATGGACGGGGCAAACATGAACGCCCAGGTCGGATTGACAAGTCCGGCAGTCTGTGGCGCAGACGTTTGCCATTTAAACCTGCATAAAACGTTTTGTATTCCGCACGGCGGCGGCGGACCTGGAATGGGACCGATCGGCGTGGCGCCGCAATTGGTTCCGTTTTTGCCTGGACACCCGGTCGAACGTCCCGATACCGCAGGCGAATTTGCGATCGGCCCGGTATCGGCCGCACCCTATGGCAGCCCCAGCATTTTGACGATCAGCTACGTCTACATCGCATTGATGGGTGCTGCGGGGCTGAAAAAAGCCACCCAAGTTGCGATCCTGAACGCAAACTACATGGCCAAGCGATTGGCCGAACACTACGACATTTTGTACACAGACATGGGTGGCTACGTCGCACACGAGTTTATCGTCGATTGCCGCAGCTTCGAAAAAACCGCCGACATCAAAACCGACGATATCGCCAAACGCTTAATGGACTACGGATTCCACGCGCCGACGATGTCATGGCCTGTCGCCGGCACATTAATGATCGAACCGACCGAAAGTGAATCGAAAGACGAATTGGATCGGTTCTGTGACGCTTTGATCGCCATTCGAAAAGAAATCGAAGCGATCGCTGTCGGCGAAATGGACCGCCAGGACAATCCGCTTCGGAACGCGCCTCACACCATGGGTGAAATCGGCAGCGATCAATGGTCACATCCGTATTCCCGCGAGCAGGCCGCCTGGCCGGCGGAGTGGTTGCGGGATGCAAAATTCTGGCCGAGCGTCGGTCGCATCGACAACACCTACGGCGATCGAAACCTGATCTGCTCGTGTGGCCCGATGTCTGATTTCGAGTAAGCGTCGACTTTTCGCTCCGCGAAAGTCGCGTTTCAGCGTTCTTTCGCGAAGCAAAAAATGACAGTCATTGGCCGATGGATGCTAAGCTGGGCGGTTTCGTAAACGCATCCTGCCGAGGTTTCAAATGAACGGTCTATTGTTTTTATTGTTTCGACGCGTGATGGTCGTGGGGTTGATCTTCGGTGCGACGATGTCAGGACGCTTGAATGCGGACGACACATCGACCGCAACGGAATTCATGGCTGCGGCTGAACTTCAACGCGACGGGTTCGCGCCATTGTTTGTCGGCCAGAACCTTAATCAATGGGACCTACAACCGGGACACGTCGGTCACTGGATCGCAACCGACCAGGGCGTGTTGCATTACGACGGCAAGGCGACGCAAAAAAAGAACTTTGACAAGAGCCTGTGGACGAAAAAGTCCTTCGGCGAGCTGGAGTTCTATGTCGAATGGAGATTGCCGCCGGAACCGGTCATGAAGCCTCATCCGATTGTGCTGTGGAACGGAGACTTTTTACGCGACGACCAAGGTAATCGAATCACCCGTCCACACCTGGATGCGGGAGACAGCGGAATTTACTTCCGCGGCCACTTCCCTTGTCAGGCGAACATTTGGAGCCAGGAACTCGGCAGCGGCGAGATCAATGGCTATCGAACGGATACGAAACTGCCCGTCAAGCTAAGACAGTCTTGCCTGCCTTTCAAATACGCCGACAAGCCGCTCGGTCAATGGAACGCCTTTCGAATCAAATTGGCCCAAGACCGTATGACCGTTTGGCTAAACGGTCAATTGGTCCTGGAATCTGATAAACTACCGGACCTGCCGGCGTCTGGACCGATCGGTCTTCAGCATCACGGCGACGAAGTCGAATTTCGAAACATCTGGATCAAGGAACTATGAAGTCCACCGACATTCGTATCACCGATGTGCGAACCAGTTACGAGGATCACGATTACCGGACGACCATGAAATTCGGCGGCATGCCGGTCGACAAGGCGACGATCTTGAACGTCCAGTGCGATGTTGTCACTCGCGATGGAAAGTGTGCAACGGGCTTCGGGTCGATGCCACTTTCGAACATCTGGGCATTCCCGTCACGCGAAATGAAGTATGACCAGACGCTCGGCGCGATGACTTCGCTGGCCGCACGATGCGAAAAGATCGCAGCCGATTACAACGAATTCGGGCACCCGGTGGATCTGGGAATGGCACTCGAGGAACAATACCTGGACGCGGCACAGGAAGTCAGCGACGAACTGGAATTGGCACATCCGATTCCGATGCTTGCGACCATGGTCACGGGAAGCCCCTTTGACGCCGCGATTCACGATGCGTTTGGAAAGGTCCACGGGCGAAATTGTTTTCAAACGTATGGCCAGGAATTCATGAGTCGCGACGTCGGCGCCTACCTTGGGGCGGACTACGACGGTGACTGGATCGGCGATTTCCTATTGGACAAACCGAAACCGCGAATGCCGTTGTACCATTTGGTCGGTGCACTGGATCCGCTGGATGACGAAGAACTGGCCAAACCGACTGGCGACGGATTGCCCGATACGTTGCCCGAGTGGATTCGATACAACGGGTTAACCAACCTGAAGATCAAACTCAATGGTGACGACGTCAATTGGGATTTGGAACGTGTCGTCAAGGTTGATCGAATTGCCACAGAGACACAGAAAGAACTGGGCGTCGAAACTTGGTATTACTCGCTGGATTTCAATGAACGTTGTCCGCACGTCGATTACTTAATCGAGATGCTTGAGAAACTGCGCCAGCGCACTCCCGAGGGGTTCCAGCGGGTTCAGTACATCGAACAGCCGACGGCGCGTGATTTGAAATCGCACCCGGAAAACCGGATGCATGAAGCGGCGAAGTTGAAACCCGTCGTCATTGACGAATCGTTAACGGATCTGGAATCGTTGATGTTGGCTCGCGAAATGGGATACACAGGCGCCGCACTGAAGGCATGCAAGGGCCAGTCGCAATCGATGCTGATGGCGGTCGCGGCTCAAAAAATGGGGCTGTTCCTGTGCGTCCAAGACCTGACCTGTCCCGGCGCTTCGTTGATTCATTCGGCGGCCATCGCGGCTCATGTTCCGGGCGTTGCGGCAATCGAATCGAACTCACGCCAGTATTGCCCGAAGGCAAATCTTCCCTGGGAGGATCGGTTCCCTGGGATCTTTATCGTGCGCGACGGGTCGATGGACACCAGTTGTCTGGACGGATTGGGGCTGGGTGCCGTTCCGGCATCGGCCGTGACCGAAAACGCCTGGTGATGTTTCGATGAACAGCCCACAAAATCAACCTCCGGGAAATCGACTTTTTCGCGCCATCGGGCCGGGCCTGGTAACGGCGTGCGTCGTGATCGGACCCGGAAGCATTTTGACCAGTTCAACCGTAGGCGCGGACGACGGATACTCCAAAGTTTGGGTCGTCATTCTGTCTGTACTCGCGATGTTGACTTACGTCACGCTGGGGATGCGGTTGGGAGTCGCGACAGGGCAATCCAACGGCGAGTTAACAAAGAGATACATTCACAGGTCGGTCGCGGTTGTGATCGGATGGTGTGTGTTTCTTATTTCGGCGGCATTTCAATTCGGAAACAATTTGGGTGCCCATTCGGCGATTTCGGCATACGTTGCCTGGGATTATTGGCCGGTCGTTTTAAATGCGATCGTGTTATCTGTCCTGTTCGGGTTCCGCAACCTGTATGCGTTTGTGGAACGCGCGATGACCTTTTTTGTAGCGCTGATGTTAGTCGCCTTTGCCGCCAATCTTGTTTTCGCCAAACCCGACCCGGTGGAATTTGCGGTCGGTCTGGTGCCGCTGGGCGGAGACTCGGAGATCGGGCTACCACTGTTGGGATTGATCGGAACAACGTTTGTCATTGCGGCAGCCTACTACCAGTCCTATCTGGTCCGTTTCAAGGGCTGGACAATGGATGATTACAAACGTGGCATGTTTGATGCTCGGGTGTCGGCAGCCATCATGGGACTGATCACGATCATGATCATGTCCACGGCGGCCGCGGTGCTCCGGGGCCAGGAATTATCCGGGGTGGGTGATGTTGCGAATCAATTGAAGCCGATGTTTGGCGAAAAGGGTCGCGCCATTTTTTGCCTCGGATTGTTCGCCGCAGCGTTCTCGTCGTTTATCGTCAATTCGATGATCGGCGGCT
>JAGQPO010000036.1 GCA_020426665.1 Planctomycetales bacterium | reverse complement strand
GCCATAGCATTTGGTGAGAATGAAACGCCTCCTTCCAATCGTTAAATCTTGCCATCGGCAAACGAACATCATGACTCCGCCCCTTCCCCCCCATGCCGTCATCCCAATTCGGCACGGCGAATTCAACTTGTGCCGGGGCCGTGTTGATAAAGTCAAAAAGATGATTTTGTCTATCGTGGTGCTTGGGTCCAGCCTGTGCCTTTTTGGTGCTGGAATCCCGGCTGCCGCGGACGACGATTCAGATGCGTCAACGCAAACGACCGTTACCGAAGACGGCGAACTGACCACCAAACTGATTCCCGACCAGAAAGCCTACATCGGTTCGCCGGATACGTTGATCGACCTTTCGGACACCTTTGCAGGGACTGCCGTCGGTGGCGACGTGGTAACGCTTGAGATTCTCCGCAGCAAAACGGATGTTGCCGAGGCTTCAATCCAAGGGAACATCTTGCGTTTGAAGTGGCAATCCAAAACGGCCAAAAAACGTGAGGTGCTGTTGCGTGCAACCGGGGCGGACGGCACGCACATCGACACTCGGTTTTACGTCGAACTTTGGCAACCCGACTATTGGAAATTGGTGTTGACCGTTCTCGGCGGGCTCGGACTTTTCTTACTTGGAATGAAAAACCTTTCCGAAGGTTTACAGGCAATCGCCGGAAATCGACTCCGGCGAATGATCAGCATCGTAACCGACAATCGATTGATGGCCACCGGAGTCGGCGTTTTTGTCACCATGCTTGTTCAGTCCAGTTCAATCACAACGGTCATGGTGGTCGGATTTGTCAACAGCGGATTCATGACGTTGACCCAAGCCATCGGCGTCATCATGGGAGCGAACATCGGCACGACGATCACCGGTTGGATCCTTGTACTGAAAATTGGAAAATATGGTTTGCCGATCGCAGGTGCGGCAGCATTCTTCTATCTGTTTTCCAAACGAGATCGCCTTCGTTACGCGGCATTGGCCACGATGGGTCTAGGCCTTGTCTTCCTGGGTCTGGAATTGATGAAAGATGGATTCAGCGTCGTCAACGAACTTCCGGAATTCGAAGCGTGGTTCAAGGCATTTGATGCGGGAACTTATTTCGGCGTACTGAAATGTGCCCTGGTGGGCTGCATTTTGACATTTATCGTCCAATCGTCTTCCGCCACTCTTGGAATCACGATTGGACTGGCCCAAATCGGCGTGATCGGATTCGAAACTGCTGCCGCATTGGTACTTGGCGAAAACATCGGGACAACGATCACCGCATGGTTGGCTTCATTCGGTTCCAATACAAATGCCAAGCGGGCTGCATATTTCCATATCATGTTCAATGTCCTTGGTGTCGCCTGGATCACCGCTGTTTTTCAGCTGTATTTAATGTTGGTGCGATATGTTGTTGCTGGATCAATCCACGCCGATATGTCGTTGGGCACGGCCTCGGCATCAGAAATCACTGCCGGAATTGCGATGGCACACACTGGTTTTAATGTGACCAATACGATTGTGTTTTTGCCGATCGCGGGCTACATGGCATCGCTGTTGAAAAGGCTTGTTCCCGACAAACGCAGTGCCGCCGCCGAAGAACAACACCTGACAAACCTGGATATTCGCATGCTGGAATCGCCGGTCGTGGCCGTCGAACAATCACGCGTCGAAGTTTTGAGAATGATCAACGCATGCAAACAGATGATCCATTGGCTAAAAGATCTTCTGCAGAGCGACGCGCCGAACAAGGGGCTCCGCAAAAAGATCCTTGAAATGGAAGAAGAGTTGGATGTGATGCAGGCAGAAATTGTAACATTCATGTCCAACCTCCTGGTCGGCAATGTTCCTCACGACGTCGTCGACGAGGCACGGCGTCAGTTAAGGCTTGTCGACGAGTACGAATCGATTAGCGACTGCATCGCCAGTATTGTCAAAGCACATCGTCACCTTGAACGGCACGAAACACGGTTGCCACCGATCCAACAAGCTGAACTGATCGAATTGCACACGATGGTTGCAGAATACCTTGATCGTGTCAGTCAGTATTATGAACGTTCGGGCCAGGCAGCCGGTGCTGTGGACACGCTCCCTCACGGCGAAGCGATCACCAAACATGCCAAATCCTTGTACAGGCGAATTCTTGAAAAACCTGCCGCAGAACAAATCGAAGTTCGATCACTGGTCTCCTACAACCGAGCGGTAGCAGCGTATCGACGAATCCGCGATCACCTGGTCAACATTGCGGAGGCACTGGCGGGGGTAAAATAGTAGTCGCGCCGAATCGCGATCGTTATGTGGGATGCTTTTTGAATCAGAGGCTCCAGTGCTTCGTCCAGATCAAGTTTTAGGGTTAACCGCGACTTGTACGACGGACTTCCGGTCCGTCGAAATCGACACTTGTCGGCGGACTGGAAGTCCGTCGTACCCCCAAAATCAAAAATTGACAAAGCACGAGGCACAGTCGTCGATCGCTCCACATGTCGCTGATCGTGGAGCGATCGGCGACGATACAACGAATGGTTCAACCATGAATTCCATGATCCATCGACGATCCATGCTGCACGGCGGCCTTGGTTTTGGCAGTCTCGCGCTGGCCGCGATGCTGGGTCGCGACAGCGATGCAGCCGCACCCGGAATCGTAGCCGGATCGACTCCCAGTGGAATGCCGCATTTCGCCCCCAAGGCAAAGAGCGTGATCTGGTTGTTCATGCGCGGCGGTCTGAGCCACATGGAGAGTTTTGACCCCAAGCCGGCGCTGACGCAGTACGCGGGGAAATCAATCAACGAGACGCCGTTTTCAGACGTCCAAGATCCCGAAAAATTGAAACGAGTCCGCGTCGTTGTGGTAAACGACGCCAACGGACAACAACGAAACAAGATCTATCCGCTGCAGGTCGGCTTTCGCAAGTATGGACAGAGCGGAATCGAAGTCAGCGATTGGTTTCCACACATCGGATCCTGCATCGATGACATCGCAGTGATCCGATCGATGTGGACGACCGACGACAATCACGGTGCCCAAGTTCAATTTCATTCCGGGCGACACATGCTGGACCCTCGCGTCCCGACCATCGGTGCCTGGGTCAATTACGGACTCGGCACGTTAAACGAAAACCTGCCGCAATTCATCGGCATGGGGCCACGGTACTTTGACCGCCGCGACGGACACTATCTTGGTCCGGCATATGACTGTGTGACGTTAAAAGTGGACCCCAAAAACCCGCTCGATTATGCGAGCCCCGAGGGCGACTTACTGCCGACCGAACAACAACTGGGTTTTGATCTGGTACGTCGGCTGAATCGATTGGCCGCACTGGAATATCCAGACGACCGACAATTGGAAGCGCGAATCAAATCCTACGAACTCGCGTATCGCATGCAGACGGCGGTTCCGGATGTGATTCGTTTTGACACCGAAACGGAAGCGACTCAGAAACTTTACGGATTCGACCAGCCCGAGACACGTCCTTTTGGTGAGCAGTTATTGGCCGCCAGGCGATTCGCTGAACAGGGCGTTCGCTTCATCCAAATCATGCACGGTGACGGCGCGGCCGGCGCGTGGGATCAACATTCCGCGCTCAAGGCGAATCATTCCAAATTGGCAATGCAAGTCGATCGGCCGGTTGCCGGATTGATCCAGGATCTAAAACAGCGCGGCATGCTGGATGAAACATTGGTTGTCTTTGCGACCGAGTTCGGGCGCACGCCGGGATCCCAAGGCAGCGACGGGCGTGACCACCATCCTTATGGTTTCAGTGTTTGGATGGCCGGCGGCGGCATCAAAGGCGGCATCGCCCACGGGTCGACCGATGAAATCGGATTCCATGCGACGGAGAATCCGCACTACGTCACCGACGTTCACGCGACGTTACTGCACCAGTTGGGATTGCATTCGCATCGCATGAATGTGCCTGGCCAAAAGCGATTGGAACAAGACTATGGTCAGGTGATCAACGAGATCCTGGCTTAGTCCTTTGCGACTTGCGGGACGGGTTGCCGATCGATTTTTCCGATTTGGCGTTGGCCTTTACCGGGCCGATTCAGGTCGCCCAAATCCTGCCTGGCTTGTTCGGCGTATCGCGTCAGGCGTGTAACAATTTCCGGGTGATCATCCGCGACATTGTGCTGGCAGGCAACGTCATCGTTAAGATGAAACAACAACGTCGTGGGTTTGTCGTTCGCCGCCAAATGCGGGTGCGCCGCAGCGGCCGGATCGATCGGCAGGAACATCTTCCATGGCCCCGATCGGACAGCTTGCAATTGATCTTGGCGGTAGTAATAAAACGCCTCGTACGGTGACTTCGCATCGGGCTGACCGTAAATCAATGGTGCAATGTCGTGTCCGTCGATCTTCCTGTCCGTCGGCGCGGCCCCACCGGCCAACTTGGCAAAGGTCGGCAACAAATCCATCGTCGTGGCAAGTTCGTCGCAGACGGTTCCCGCCTGAATGATCCCGGGTTGCCACATCAAGGTGGGAACTCGAAATGCACCTTCGCTGGTGGTGTAACCGCGACCGTGCAAGGGACGATTGGACCCGCGACTCAAATCATTGGTATCGGGATTGATCGGTGCTCCGTTATCGGACGTCCAGATCACCAGAGTCTTGTCGGCCAAACCCAATTCGGTCAATTGATCCATCATCTTTCCGATCGACCAATCGAGTTCCTCGATCGAATCGCCCCACGACCCGTTACGGCTCTTTCCCCGAAACGCGTCACTGGCAAATGGCGTCTTGGTGCTGCCCGGCATCGCTTGGGGCATGTATAGAAAAAATGGCTCGTCTTTGTGTTGTGCGATCCACTGGATCGCCCGCTCGGTGTACCGACGGGTCAATCCGTTGCGATCGCAGGGGGCTTCGATCACGGTATCGTTTTCCATCAACGGCAATGGTGGCCAATGCGCACCATCCAGCGAATCGCCGGACCGCTGGCTCAACCGAAGCCCGACATCTTGCGTCATGTCATCGCTGTAAGGAACGCCAAAAAACAAATCGAATCCCTGTCGCGTCGGCAAAAATTCGTACTGGTCCCCGAGGTGCCACTTGCCAATGATAGCCGTCGCGTAACCCTGTTCTTTCAGTACCTCGGCGATCGTAATCTCATCGGGGTTTAGCCCGTACGGCGATATCGGGCGCAGAACCTGTCCGTCGCGTGGATTTAAGTGCATTCCCACTCGCTGCGAGTAACAACCGGTCATCAGGCTCGCCCGCGACGGCGTACAAACCCCGGCGGTGACGCAAAAATGTGTGAACTTTCGCCCCTCGGCTGCCATGCGATTCAGCGCAGGCGTCCGATGCAACGTCGACCCGAACGGTTCGATATCGCCGTATCCCAGGTTATCGCAAAACACAACGATGAAGTTCGGGCGGTCTGGCGGATCTATCGCAGTGGCGGGCGTTGTCACACCAACCGAACTCAATAGCAATAAAAGAACGAAAATTATCTTGTAGTCGACCAAGTGTTCTTCCCCGTGCAAAATTTCCGGTGCGATAAAGTTGACGCGGTCGGTCAACGGACGACGCCGATCAACCCGAACCAATTTTCCAATTCATTTACCAAGGTATCGTAACCGCCATCCGTGAGATCAAGCATAGCTTCACCGTGACCGAGCGAGTCGAATGTTGTTTAGCAGTCCGGATACGCGTTGAAGGATAGCTGATCATCAAACCAATGTTGGTCCAATTCCTGTTGATATCGAAACAGACGCTCGCCGGCGATTCGCAATCGACGACTCACTTCGCGTCCCAGATTCATCATCACCATCGTGTATTGTTCCATGTCTGTGCGACATAGCTTCATCAGCGCGGTGTAGGGAATGCGGATCACACTGCAATCCGATTCGGCGACCACACTTGCGAAACGGCGTTGCAAATCGATCAATGACATTTCGCCGACGCAGTCCCCCGGCTTGATGCGAGCGAGCACAATCGCCTGACCGTTCCACATCCGTTGAACGACAGCCGTGCCGGACCGGATGACGTACAAACAATCACCCGTCTCGCCTTCGCGAAAGAAAAACTCCTCCGCGGGGATTTCCAGCTCCTCCGATTGGCTGAGCACAAACTGCAATGTCTGTTTCTTTAATCCGCCGCATACGGGAGTCTTGCGGATGAGTTCCGTCTGATCAATTAACATGCCAGCGAACCTGCCTGGGTGAGTTCGTGATGGAAAGATCGAGAACGACTCCCTTGATTATACGACGGGACGAATCTGGTCGCTGAGGGCGACATCCGGTAATCTTGAAAACTCGACCACGTGTCCGGCGGTTCGAGCTAAACTACGCTTCTCACGCACTCCCATCATCCTCCTTTCATTCGGAATCCCGACCCCATGTACCGCAGATTTTGGTGCCCCAGTTTTGGGTACCCCCGCTTTTGCCGGGCAATCGCGATTGGCACCGCGCTGGCGTTTGCTACACCGGCGACAACTCTGCTTGCCGAAAACTGGGCACATTGGCGCGGACCGACCGGCAACGGTGAGGCAACATCCGGCAGTCCGCCGACCAAGTGGTCGGAAACTGAGAACGTGAAGTGGAAAGTCGCGATCCCCGGCCGAGGATCGGGATCGCCCGTCATCTGGCAGAATCGCGTCTTTGTCGTCACCGCCGTCAAAACCGATGCTCAACCAACTGCATCGCCGCAGCCGCCACAACAACGAAATCAGTTGCAACGTGGCACTCCGGCTGGCGCCCTGCCCAATCTGAGTTTTCAGATTCTGTGTATTGACCGCGCGACCGGCGAACAGCTTTGGAATCAAACGGCGGTCACCGCAACGCCCCACCAAGAAACACATGCGACCAACGGGTTCGCCTCGGCATCGCCCTGCACCGATGGCAAACACGTTTACGCGCACTTTGGTTCACGCGGACTGTATTGTTACACGATGGACGGCCAACTGAAATGGAAACGCGATGACTTTGGCAAGATGCTCACACGAAGCAGCTTTGGCGAAGGCAGTTCACCGACGATCGAAGGCAACATGATCATTGTTCCGTGGGACCATGAAGGCGATTCGGCTTTGTATGCCCTGGACAAGCTGACCGGTGAAACGATTTGGAAAACTGAGCGTGACGAGCCATCTTGCTGGGCAACTCCATTGGTCGTGGAACATGACGGCAAAAAACAGATTGTCATGAACGGCCAGAACTTTGCGCGCGGATATGACCTTGAAACCGGCACCGAACTTTGGCGATGTGGCGGTCAAACCGAACGACCGGTTGCTTCGGCCGTCGCGACGGGAGACTTGGTGTTGGTCGGAAGCGGGTTCCGCGGATCGTACTTGGGTGCGTTCCACCTGGACGGCAAAGGCGACATCGAAGGCACAAAGAATGTTGTTTGGACCGTCAACCGTGACACACCCGACATCGCGTCGCCCCTGTTGACCGACGGCCGATTGTACTTCCACAAAGGCAAATCCGGCATCTTGACATGTTTAGATGCAAAGACCGGCAAACCCTATTTTGAATCCGCTCGATTGGATGGAATTAACAGCACCTATGCATCGCCGGTTGCAGCAGGCGGCCACGTCTATCTGACCGGTCGCAGCGGGACGACGGTCGTGATCAAAAACTCCGACACGCTGGAAATCGTCGCCACCAACTCGGTCGGCGAGACGGTCGATGCAACGCCGGCGCCGGTCGACGATGAATTGTTCATTCGCGGTGAGAACCATTTATTTTGTATTGCCCAGCATGAATCCCGTTGACCCTTCGTCCCGTCCACAAACACGCTCTGATTCCTTTGTGATGGGAATCGACCTTGGCGGCACATCCATCAAGTTGGGATTGCTGCGGGGCGACGAATTGATCGCCCGCGAACAGATCTCTACGGCAAATTGCAATGAACCGTCGGACGCATTTCGACAGGCCAGGGAGTTTGCGACGCAGACTTTGTCGGCCAACGGTGCCTCGTTTGACGATTTAGAAGCGGTTGGGCTGGCGATGGCCGGTGTGATTGACGAGGCGACCGCGACGTTGATGGAGACGGCGAACTTACAATCTTGGCATGGAATCGGTTTCCACCAGGAACTTGCCCGCGTCTTTGAGAAACCCGTCGCCGTCATCAATGATGCCAATGCGGCGGCTCTCGGCGAGTCCAGCTACGGCGAACATCGAACGGACTCTCTTTCGTTTCTGACGCTCGGAACAGGGATCGGCGGCGGGATCATTGTCGGGGGGCGAGCGATTAACGGCAGCCACGGCTGCGGAGGTGAAATCGGTCACGTGACGATCGAACATGGACCGGATGCCCGATCCTGTGGTTGCGGCCGATTTGGTCATCTGGAGGCCTACGCCGGCGCGGCGGGAATCGTACAGACCGCAACTGAGCTTCTTGATCAAACCGACCAGCCGTCGGCGCTTCGCGATTTCGATACATTGACCCCCGAATCCATTTCGATTGCCGCCGACAACGGTGACGAAATCGCGATCGAAACCATTCGACGTACCGCCGTCCACCTCGGCAGAGCGATCGCAATGTTGTCGCACATTGCCGATCCGTCCGTCGTCTTGCTGGGCGGTGCGGTAACATTTGGTGGAAATCAATCGAAAACGGGAAGGGCGTTTTTAAAGACGATCCACGAAGAAGCCGTCCGGTTGTCACTCGTCCAAACCGGATCGAAACTGAAAATTGATTTCGCCTCGCTCGGTAACGACGCCGGAATGCTGGGCGCGGCGCAACACGCAAGACAAACGGCGCGACAAGCCGATCTCAATCGCAGCGAAGAACGACATCATGAAAATTGAAAAACGACGCAACCGACGCCACTCCCTTTCGACAAAGCAAACGTCCATCGCATACCGTGTTTTCCCCGAAGCCAGCAACGCGAGCGAAGCGGCCGCCCTGGAAATCGCGACGCTTGTCCGCAGCCGCGCGGCCGAAGGACGCACGTGTGTCCTCGGCCTCGCAACCGGGTCCACGGTCGTCAACGTGTACTCGGCAATGGTGCGAATGCACCGTGAACAAGGTCTTTCGTTTTCAAACGTCGTTGTGTTCGTCCTGGATGAATTCCAGCCCATGCAACCAGAGTGTTTGCAAAGCCACGTTCGGTTCATGCACGAACACTTGTTCGATCACATCGACCTTCCGAATGACCAGATTTTCATTCCCGACGGCACCACTCCACAAGAACAGTTGGCAGAGTACTGTCTGAAATTTGAAAATGAGATTGCCGAATTGGGCGGAATCGACATGCTGATCCTGGGCATCGGTCGTACCGGACACATCGGATTCAACGAACCCGGGTCGAGCACCGAATCACGCACACGAACGATCACGTTGGACGCGATGACGCGGATCGATGCGGCCAGCAACTTCTTCGGCGTCGAAAATGTTCCTCGTCGCGCGATCACGATGGGCGTCGGAACCATTTTGGACGCCCGACGAATCATTCTGCTCGCGTTCGGCGAAGGCAAAGCATCCATCGTCGCCCGCTCGGTCGAAGGTGAAATCGCTCCGGCGGTTCCGGCAACTTTTTTACAGCAACATGACGACGTTGAATTTTTTCTCGACTCGGCTGCCGCCGCGAACCTGACGGAAATCCGATCGCCTTGGCTGGTCGACGAAGTGAAATGGGATGACGTGATGGTTCGACGCGCCGTCATCGCATTGTCTCAATCCGTCTGCAAACCGGTGTTGATGTTGACCGACGCCGATTACAACGCCAACGGATTGCAAGACTTGTTGGCCGAATATGGAACAGCCTACGAAATCAACCTCAGCGTTTTTCGTCACTTGCAAAACACGATTACCGGATGGCCGGCGGGCAAACCCGATCGTCCAGATACCGTGTTCCCCAAACGGATCATCTTGTTTTCGCCACACCCCGACGATGATGTCATTTCGATGGGAGGCACGCTGACGCGACTCGCCGGACAGGGTCACGAGATCCACGTCGCCTATCAAACATCCGGCAACCTGGCTGTCTTTGACGACGATGCCTTGCGGTTCGCAGAATTCGCCGCCGATTTCTGTCGCGAGTTCGATGTTTTCAGCGAATCACTACAAAACTTGACCAGCTCGATGGTTCACGCCATCCGCGACAAAGCTTCCGGCAGCGTCGACAGTAACGAAGTGCAGCGACTAAAAGGGCTGATTCGGCGCGGCGAGGCAATGGCCGGCGCAAGAGTTTGCGGTGTACTGGACCAGCGACTGCACTACCTGGATCTGCCTTTCTACGAAACCGGCACCGTCCGCAAAAAGCCGATTAGTGATCGCGATGTTCAAATCACTGTCGAACTGCTTCGCGAAGTCCAACCCCATCAGATCTATGCCGCTGGCGACCTGAGTGATCCGCACGGAACACACCGCACTTGCCTGGACGTGATCTTCGCCGCCTGTGCCGAATGTCAAAACGACGACTGGTTCCACCAAACCGCTGTCTGGCTGTATCGTGGCGCATGGCAAGAATGGGCACCCCACGAAATTGAAATGGCTGTACCTCTAAGCCCACAAGAAGTGGATCGTAAACGTGACGCCATTTTCAAACACGAATCACAAAAAGATCGTGCACTGTTCCCAGGTTCCGACGCGCGCGAATTCTGGCAACGCGCCGAGGCAAGAAACGCGCAAACGGCTCAAATCTACGATCAACTTGGACTGGCACAATACCAGGCGATCGAAGGTTTCGTTCGCTGGAAAGGATTTGACGCCTAGTACCTCGTCAACGTTTAGTTATAGGGTACGACGGACTTCCAGTCCGTCGAAAAACGTTGGTATCGACGGACTGGAAGTCCGTCGTACAAAGCTGACTCAACCCAAAAACTAAATCTGGACGATGCACTAGGAACTGTCCCGAATAACTTCCCCAATCTCTCGGTCCACTTGATCACAACCCGAACGCGTAAGCG
>JAGQPO010000035.1 GCA_020426665.1 Planctomycetales bacterium | reverse complement strand
GCGGACATCGTACGTGAGATTTGGCAAAAAGCCTTTTCACGTTCGCCTAGCGATCAGGAATCGGACATTCTGGCGAGTTACTACCATCAACAACTCGATTCATTTACACATCAACCGCCGATCATCTCGCTGCGACAAACGGTTCCGACTGCGTTGAACACTCCTGTACTGGAACGTCGCAAACCCGACGAGTTACTTGACGGTCCGACCGCAGACTGGCGGTACTCGAAAGGATTGTGGAACGACATCGGAGACCTGATTTATATGGTGCAAATGCACCAAACGCCTGCAGCCGTTTACCAAGGCGTCACGTTCCGAGAAGGCACCGTTCGTGGCCGGATTCGCGTCGATGGACAACCCGATGCGCTCAGCATCGCCGTCGGCGCGTCGATCGAAGGTGATCTGCTGAAAGCGACCGAGTTTGTCTTTGATGGCGTTACCGATCGAGTGACGCTTCGTCATTCGGGACAAGAGCCGACCGATATTCAGTCGGCATCGTTTACGATTGATCCACATGTTTGGACAAACTTCGTCATCACGGTTGACGCGAAACAAGTCTCGTTGACGCTGAATGATCAGTTGTTGATCCAGAGTGATTCGCCGGACCTACTTCGCGAAGGCGGCTTCGCTGTTCGAACATGGGGCGCGGGGCTGGAAATCGCGGACCTTCAAATTGAAACGTCGGGCGTCACACACGACCCGGTCACCGACGCCCCGGCCGGGACATTTCGGTCTGCGCGGCAAAAGGCCTTGGCGACACTGTGTAACCTTGTGATCAACTTGAACGAGTTTGTGTATGTTGACTGATGACTGAGGCGTAAGATTCGAAGGCGTAAGGCTTAATAATGATTCAGGTTTGAGGGTTGGGTATGAAACGTCACGTTGCGAAGAAGCCGGTTTTGTCGGCCAGTCGACGGGAAGCTCTGTGTGGATTGGGTGCCGGGTTCGGATCGCTTGCCCTTTCGTCGCTTCTGCAGGCCGAAGAACCGTCAGCGGTCAACCCGAATGTCCCGACGCTCGCCAAGCGATGCATTTTTCTGTTCATGTATGGCGGCCCCTGTTCGGTTGACACCTTTGACCATAAACCTGAACTGGTCAAGAGAAATGGCCAAGAAGTTGATATTGAGATTCGCCGCCGCAGCATTCAAAAGCAGAAATTGCTGGCCTCTCCCTATCCGCTTCGTCAACACGGCGAGTCGGGACTGTGGTGCACCGACAAATTGCCACATTTGGCCAAGCACATGGACAAATTGTGCTTGATCAAAAGCTTGTACAGCGACAGTTTTGCCCACGGATCGGCGCTGTTGCAGATGAATAGCGGTCGATTCATTCAAGGTTCACCAACACTGGGCAGTTGGATGACCTACGGGCTGGGTACCGAGAACGAAAACATCCCGGCTTATGTGGTGATGTTGGATCCTCGTGGCGGTCCGGTCAGCGGTCGACCGAATTGGGGAAGCGGTTTCATGCCGGCCGCATACCAGGGAACTCAGTTGCGCAGCAAAGGTGAACCGATCATTGATCTTGCCCCGGCAAGCGGGATGGATCGTTCCATGCAACGACGACACATCGATACACTTCGAGCGTTGAATGAACAACACATGCACCGCCGGCCCGGCAATTCGGATTTGGAAGCGAGAATCGCCAGCTATGAACTTGCATTTCAATTGCAAACCTCCGCCCCAGAAGTCATGGACATTAGCGGAGAGACACGCCAGACGCTTGACTCCTACGGAATCTTTGACCCCAAAGGTGATCACAAATTGTCCTTGGGGCCGGCGCACTTTGGACGGCAATGTTTGATCGCGCGACGTCTGGTCGAACGGGGATCTCGTTTTGTCCAGATTTATTCGGGCGGAGGCCACCAGCAACAAAACTGGGATGCGCACCATGGTGCAAAAGAAAACATCGACATCCACGGTCCCGAAATTGACAAACCGATCGCAGGGTTGCTGACGGACCTGCAACAACGCGGGCTGCTTGACGAAACGCTGGTGATTTGGGGCGGTGAATTCGGGCGTCAACCCGTTTCACAAAATGACGGCGGACGTGACCACAATCCCAAAGGGTTCCTGTATTGGATGGCCGGCGGCGGAGTCAAAGGCGGACACTCACACGGCGAACTGGATGAACTTGGCGCCGAGGCGGCAGTAGATCGACATCACATCCGCGACCTTCACGCTACGATCTTGCACCTGATGGGAATGGACCATCGCAAGTTGACGTATTTCTACGGCGGATTGGACCACAAACTGACCGGGGTCCAAGAAGCCCACGTGATTCATGACGTGATTGCGTAACCATTATCCTGGAATGCTAAGAAGTGTCTTCTGACATCCGTTGTCACAAGCGATTCTTTATTCCTGTCCCCTTGCCGGTTTATCCGGCAGGAACCGACAGTTCTTCCATAACCCAACTCCACTCCAAACACGAAACATCAAGATGCTGAACCTACCAACGCTAACGCTAAAGCATTTTCAAAAAAGTCAGGGATTGTCGCCGGACACTCCGTGGCCGGCTTGGCCGACCTCGGAGAGTTCGGCGACAGACGACAAGAGTTTTGAAAGCACGCTTAAAGAGTTACGCAGACTCGCCAGTCCAACCACACGCATCCTGGGTTGCTTTGCCTTCTTGGTCATCGCGTCGGTGATTGCGGCGGCAGCCGACAGACCAAATCTGTTGATCGTGTTTACGGACGACCAAGGTTATGCCGATTTGGGTTGCTATGGAAACAAACAAAACAAGACGCCACGACTGGACCAAATGGCGGCCGAAGGAACGCGGTTCACCTCGTTTTACTCTCAAACCGTTTGCGGCCCGTCACGGTCGGCATTGTTAACGGGACGGCACCCGCTTCGCAGCAAAGGCTGGAGCATGCCGGCAAGTGAAATCACATTCGCCGAACTGATTCGAGAAGTCGGATATCAAACGGCCTGTATCGGGAAGTGGGATGTTTCCAATCGCCAGGCGATCATCGACCGTATGCCCAACGCGCAGGGGTTCGATTACTACTTCGGGCCGCTCGGCGCAAACGACGGAGGACAGGTCCGATTTCACGAGAACAACGAACCGGCGGGTAATACCGACGACATGGGCAGCCTGACGACGCTGTACACCGAAAAGGCGATCACCTACCTGAACGAAAAACGCGATCCCGACAAACCGTTTGCGTTGTATATCGCCCACACAATGATGCACACGATCATCGGTGCATCAGAACGTTTTCGTGGCAAATCAGACGGCGGTCTGTACGGTGACGTGGTCGAAGAATTTGATTACGAGACCGGGCGTCTGCTGGACACCCTGGACGAACTGAACCTGGCCGATAACACGTTGGTCATTTACACCAGCGACAACGGACCATGGAACCAGGACAAATACACGAAACGCAAAAAGGGTCACCCCGAGGGCTCGATTTTCTGGGGCCAGGCTGGACCGCTACGTAACGGCAAAGGATCGTGTTACGAGGGCGGTTATCGTTTGCCGTGTATCGTCCGCTGGCCGGGCAAGGTCCCGCCGGGACGCGTGTCCGATGCGATTTTTGCGACCGTCGATTTCATGCCCACGTTTGCCAATCTGGCCGGCTTTGATGTCCCATCGGATCGTCGTATGGATGGCATCGACCAGACCGATTTGTTGCTCGGTCGGCGAGACACCGGACGCGATCATTTTTATTACGATGCCGCCGGCGTTCGCCAAGGCAAATGGAAGTATTTAAAACCTGACGCCTACTTCTTTGGCTATGCCGTCGACGACGATCGGCCAAAGGCGGATGAACTGTACGACTTAGAAACGGATCTCGGCGAGCGGACCAATTTGGCAGCGATGTATCCGGACAAGGTTGCGGAACTCAAGTCATTGATGAAGTCGATCGAAGGTGACGACCAACCCGGACCGACACCGATCCAAATTGTAAAACCGCAGCCCGGCAAATGATCGAGATCGGAATTGGCACCCGCCGCTAGGCCGTTTGTCGACGAACACTCCGTGGTCGT
>JAGQPO010000034.1 GCA_020426665.1 Planctomycetales bacterium | reverse complement strand
AGTGGTTTGATGAGCAAATTGGCATTACGGAACGAGTGCCGTTGACCATCTGTGATGGGCGCTCCGTCTGGCATAACAAGTCGACGCAGCCGGGCACGCAGGCAGTTTGGGAGCAGTCGAGCCATATTGCTCCGACGGATCTCATGTCAGGGGAAGGACTCGGCAACATGGCAGGAGCAGTTGGCATCAAGTTCCCATCCTTACTCTACCCAGATTTATCGCGCAAGCCGGGTTGGGACTTTTCGTTTGAGGCTGCGCCAGCAAGCAACCCCGATTTAGTCTTGATCAAGCGATCTTCGCGATTGGCCACAACTAAGCCAAACGTGGGGCATGAATGGTATTACATCGATCCTGCGCGTGGATATGCCGTGGTCAAGGCCGAGCTGTTTACCGTATCCGCTGATCAGCCAGCCGACCCTGATTCGACAAAACTTCGGCAAACGATTGTTATGGGAGGCCTGCATGCGTCACCCAATGGGAATTGGTATGCGAAATCCATCGACATAAGCACCCCTATTCGTGCTCCGGGCCAGGATCTCAACGTCTCCGGACACCATCAGACAGTAACCCATTACGACTTGATTCCAAATCCGGAATTCCCTGAAGACCTGTTTGTGGCGCCTCAGAACTAGAGAGTCAACGCATTGTCCCAATCGCGAAGTAATGAAGACTGGCCGGTGAGTTAATCCCAAAGCAAGCGCCGATCAAACGTACCGGCACCGCAGAGACGCTTGTTGTCTGAGCGTAAAGTATCGTGGGTTGCCGTATGCTGCGGGATACTATTGTTGACAATCAAGAAGAGGCGAGAGGCAGCGAAACGCATCTCAAGAATGGTCCAGACATGAAACCTATCAGATTCTCCATTCGAACTTTGCTGTTTGCCACGACTTGCCTGGCTTTGATTATCGCAGGACTAATGTGGCTGACGAAGGATTACCGCGAGCGACGGCAAGCCGAAGAAAGGCTTCGCAGCACGGGTGCAGTCTACGCCTATGTGAATGAAGAGCGACTGGCTAGCGTTGTCTTCAATCAGCCAATTGCGTCAAAGGAACTCGGCAAAGTCAAGTCGATTGAGAGAGTTGAACTTCAAGGGTTCGCCGTTGATGACTCGACGCTTGAGCGATTGTGTGCGCTAGAAAAAGTCGATTCGTTGATGGTGCAGTCATGCACATTGGTCGACGCGGCGGCCTTGAGTCGCCTGGAACAAATACCCAAACTGCGGTGGCTTCTTTTCTGGAATACACCGATTTCCGATGAGGCAGTCGAAGCGTTGTCAAAGCTGCAACGGCTTGAAGGTCTGTCATTCAGAAACACGAAGATGACACCTGCTGGACTTACCAAACTGCAAGAGGCCATGCCGGGCGTGAAGATCGATTCACGCCCCTAAAAGAGTGTTTGAATCCAAGGATGAAAAGTCGACCAGTAGCTCATAATCGGGCAAATTAGGAATGCCACATCTACTTCTAGACGTGGCATCTGCTAACACGTATCACTTCGGTCTTGCAATCAGATTTGGGGCCGGTCCCTGCGGCAGGATTGCTGGGTTTGTCGGTGTCGTTCCGCTTGGCGAACGCGAGGCATCGCTGGGCTGTAGGCCTGTTTCATCGCGGCCATTCAGACGGTCACTGGAAGTCGACGTTCAGTTAGACCTTGATGCCGCTCCAGAAATGTTTTGGGCGTCCTCAGGTCGGAAGAAGCCGCCGCCGTCCGCTTCGCGGAGCATAATTTTGAGTTGCACGTCAACGGCTTCAGCGCGTTGTGCGAGCCGTTCTTGCAACCTTTTCTCGGTGTATGCGAGCTTTTGCTTGAGTTCATCCAGTTCACGAACACGTTGGCGCATATCGGCAATGAAATAATCATTTAATGCAGACTTAATCTCAGCCTCAGCCTTCGTGCGATCGGTTTTGGGAGATGAAAGTTGTTTTTTCAACACGCGAATTCTGTCTGCGGCAGTCTTTAATGGGTTTGGTGGGCCGCCTCCCATCATTCCGGCCATTCCGTCATACCCGGCGCCCGCATACGGTTCTCCGCCCATCATGTCCCCAGATCCGCCGCCATCACCGCCAGTAAAACTGATGTCGAGATCAACACTAGTCCCGAGGTTGCGGATATCATCCAGTGTTGTAATGCTCTCAGGGGTGGTTTTCGATGCGACTTCAATATTGATTGCATCCCTTCGATTCTGTGAAGGTGCATCCTGTCCGAACGCAAGCGGTGACGCTGCTGTCGTGAAGAGCGCCAACCCAATTGCGCTCGCAGCGTTTCGAATAGTAAACTTTTTCATTATTGTTCTCCGAGGGATGAAGTAAACGACTCGCTGTTAGGGAGCTGCAATCGGTCGAGTCGCTGGTGTATCGATTGCAGTGAATCGTTCGAGGTGTCTCTGAAATTTGGCGAAGTGTCGAAAGCGTCTGGATTGCTGAGTTCGTCGAGTCGGCGTCGTACCTCGCTCATGGTTCGTGCAAACTCTGTTGATTCGCTGTCATTGAAAACGGGCGGAACATCCGACGTGAATTTGCTCGTCGATTGAGGAACTGCCTCAGGAGCTGTGTCACTGCCTGAGTGATGCAATGGCGTGAGTTTGCTTATCGCAACTACTCCACACACCACGGCCAATGTGATCGATGCCCCTGTGGCCAATAGCCTGCCCGGATAACGCAGCCATAGGCGACGTAGTCGAGAAGTCGCTCCGCTGCGTGGTTGTTGCAGTAGAGCGAGCAACTCGGTAAGTTCCGCTTGCACCGCTTCCGCCGAAGCTGGGCGACGCGCTGGATTTTTCTCGAGCAATCGGTCCACAAGCACGGAAAGTTCATCTGGAATGTGTTCCGCAATTTCCCACAGTGATTTTTGTCGGTCATGACAAATGCGGTTGAGCACCCCCATGGCTCGCTCGGCACGAAACGGGGGATGACCAGTAGCCATGAAGTACAGCACGCCACCTAGGCTGAACAGATCCGTGCGGTGATCTGTAGCCTGGCCGTTGGCTTGTTCGGGCGACATATAATGCGGAGTTCCGGCGACGACACCTGTCTGTGTGAGACTCGCATCATCGACAGTGCGAGCCAAGCCAAAGTCCGTCAACAAGACTCGCTCTACGCCGTCCTCCAATAGAATATTTGCTGGCTTGATGTCGCGATGGATGACGCCTTGTTGATGAGCGGCCGTTAGCCCGGCAGCGGACTGAATGCCGATTCTAAGAATTTCTTTTGCGTCCAGCGGCCCAGTGCGCTCGACGCGTGATTGCAGGGACTCTCCGCCAACAAACTGCATCACTAGAAATGGAATCTCGCTGCCGGAATCCACATTGTGGATGGCTACCACATGTTCGTGGACGATGGCTGCAGCGGCTTTGGCTTCTCGAGCAAAGCGCTGGCGAGCCGCGCCGCTATGGGCCAAATGTCGCGCGAGAACTTTGATTGCGACAGGTCTATTCAATTCTGTGTCGAATGCTTTGAATACTACTCCCATGCCTCCGGTACCGATGACACGTTCGATCTCGTATCTCTCCAGCCGACCAAGCATTTCGGGATGACTGGGTGGACTGAGAAAGTCAAAGCGATTCTCACCACTAGTCGTTGCACTCGCCCTGGCTAGCGAGGGATAACTGTTGAGCAGACTGTGCGCATCACCTACGAATTCTGAGGATGCCGCGAGGTCAGCCAATCGAGTTTGACAGTGCGGACAGGATTCCACGTGCAGCGACGCGGCGCGGTATTCGTCGCTGGCGTCGTCGCTGAAAACCAAGTGCTGCAGTTCAATGTCGCTGGCATGTTTTTGCTGCGCATTCATGAATTGTCTCGCTGTTCAAGTTCCTGGACCATCTGACGCAGGCGTCCCAAGACGCGACTTCGGGCGATATGTACGGCACCCTCACTGATCGCCAACTTGTTGGCTACTTCGGTGATCGATTGCCGTTCGACACTGGTCATCCAAAATGCCTGCCATGTGGAAGCTCGTACTTGTTCTCGCACTTTTTCAGCCGCCCAGTGAAACAGTTCGCGGCGATACTCCAAGTCAAAGCTCGAGCACTCCTCGGAGAGTGGGTCAACTATGGTGTTCAGCAACTTAGTATTTCGGCTGTCACCACTTGCAATCGGCCTGTGTTTGCTTCGCCTTAGGAAATCGATCATAAGATTGCGGGCAATGCAAAACAGCCAGTCCCGAAAGCGTCCTCGCTGCGAGTCTGGTTCCCATCGCTCGACTGCGCGCGCGACGGAAGCCATGACTTCCTGAACCAATTCCTCTGCATCAGCGTCTTGCATCCCCTTCGCCCGAGCCAAGCGATAGACCAGCGGATCGTAGATCGCGACAAACTGGACCCACGCCTCGATGTCACGCTGATCCCGCAGTCGCAGGATGAGGCTATTTCGAGTATCTGGGATTGGTGAATTCATGCCATCATTCTCGCTTCCTACCAGTAAACACGCAGCCCAGTCGCCAGATTTTCACGGACGGTCGAAAATTCAGCGAATTTCTTTTACCTACTCGCAGACAGGAGGTGTTCTGGATGTAGGAGCGTTGCCCGACAGGCCGTTTAGAAGGAGATCGTTAGTCGGGAATCCAAGGTAACGAAAGTGGGCAAATCCAATGGGGGCTAGCGGCGTTGGAGATTCATCCTTCATTTTTCTGTAAGAATTGTTCTTCTGCTGTGTGGTACTGGTGGGAGAACACGCATGACCATGTTTCCGGAAACCAACGAAACCTTGATTGCACGGGCAAAAGACCTGGGCGATGGGGCTTCGTGGACGGAATTGGTTGGTATTTATCAGCCGGTCATCTTGCGGATGGCGCGGCGACGGGGACTGCAAGAGGCGGATGCCATGGACGTGATCCAGCAAGTGTTCGTGTCTGTGGCCAAGTCGATTGAGGATTGGAAGCCCATGGTTGGCGGCCCTCCGTTTCGAGCTTGGCTGGCCACGATTGCCCGCAATGCGATTACCAATGCACTGGCGCGGCGGCCTTTGGATTTGGCTGCGGGGGGCTCTTCCATCGTCGAGCATCTTCACGCCTTACCAGATGTCGAGGCGACTCAATCAGAGCTGAATCGCGAAATGCAGCAACAGCTTGTGCTGTGGGCTGCCGACCAAATTCGTCATGAATTCAGTGACGAAGTCTGGTTGAGCTTTCAAAAGACTGCCATCAATGGTCTGTCGATCGCTGAAGTAGCTCGGGTGTTGAAGCGGTCGGCAGGTTCGATCTATGTCGCTCGTTATCGCGTGATCGCTCGCTTGAAAGAAAAGGTTCAGGAAGTTTCACATAGCTGGGAAGGTGAATAGCATGATCAAAATCAATACTGCGTCGGCGGACTGTCTGAATGAATCGATGTTGAGGAGGTTAGCCTGCGGAGATTGCACTCCCACTGAACTGATTCGATGCGAAGAGCACGTCAATTCTTGCTCACAGTGCGCGGAATTGCTGGAATCGCGAGCTGTCGATGATGATTGGCGACGGAATCTTTCGCCAGCCTTCCAAAGCCGCGCCGCACACGACGATTGCACAGAGGCTTTGCCGCCACGTGACAGCGCGGCCATTGAAGCATCGCTAAAACTACTCGGGCCGACTGACGATCCGCACATGTTGGGGCGAATAGGCAGCTATGAAGTGATTGGCTTGATCGGCGGTGGTGGCATGGGCGTTGTATTCAAGGCCTTTGATGCGGCATTGAACCGATTTGTGGCCATCAAGATGATGCAGCCTCATCTCGCGGTGTCAGGGGCGGCTCGTCAACGCTTCGAACGCGAAGGCCGAGCGGCTGCGGCGGTGATCAACGATTGCGTGCTGCCCATTCATGCCGTCGCTGAATGGCAGGGCGTCCCTTATTTGGTTATGCAGTATTCGCCAGGGATGAACCTGCAGCGACGACTGGAGACCCAGGGACCGTTGAGATTGCCTGAAATTCTACGTGTGGCTCTACAAACGTCGCGAGGACTGGCTGCAGCGCACTCGCAGGGCCTGGTGCATCGCGACGTAAAACCCTCCAATATTTTGTTGGATGGCAGCGTCGAACGCACACTATTGACCGATTTTGGTTTGGCTCGGGCTGTCGATGATGCCTCGGTCACACGTACTGGCTTGATTGCAGGGACGCCGCAATACATGTCGCCCGAGCAATCGAATGCCGAACCCATTGATCAGCGCAGCGATCTGTTTAGCCTCGGTAGCGTGTTGTACACGCTTTCTACCGGACGGCCGCCATTCCGATCCCAAACATCCTATGGACTGATTCGTGAAATCAATGAAGGAACACCAACGCCGATTCTGGAACTAAATCCAGCCATTCCGGAGTGGTTGTGCGCGGTCATCGGAAAACTGATGGCGAAGAAGAAGTTCGACCGATTCCAGTCGGCACAGGAAGTTCAGGAACTTCTGGAAGCGTGCCTTGGGCACGTCCAACAACCAACAGTGAATCAGCTGCCACCAATTCCTGGAATTTCAACTCACCCAATAAAAACCTCGTTTCTCAAGTCCTCAATGGGAGTGCTTTGCATGGTGTCTCTATTTTCGATTCTGGCGATTGCCGGATTCATGATGTCATCGGTCGATTCCGTGACTGACAAACTGGCGGGAATGAAAGGGATCGACGGTTACTTCCACGAGATGACGGACGATGACGTTCGCGTTGTCGTTTACAGCGTCAGTGCAGAAGCACTTGGCACAGATCGTCCAGCGGCTGTCTGTGACTTCGGCACCGGCCGTATCGCCCTGCTCAATCAGGATGTGAAGTACCCACGAACCTATCACAGCCACAAGGTTAAGATTTCGGGAGAGCAACCCAAAGACGGCAGAAGCCTGTTCTTAGACAAATCAAATGCCTTTCGATTCGTCTACAAGAACGGAGTGGCAGATTGCGAGTTCATCGACTTCAAGTTTCAGTACCAGGACGGACAGATCCACATCGGTGACCACAGTTACGCGTTCCATGCCCAGGAGTCGCCGGGACCGTTGTTGATTGTGGATCGCGACTCTGGTGCCGTCACTATGAGCAGCCTCAAACCCGAATCAGAACGGGTTCACTTGACGGGCAAGGACGCACGCACTTCGGCGCAGGAATCATCAAAAAACCAGCAGATGTCGCGCGAGCATCGTGATCCCGTTCACGAGCACGACACCGAAACGACACACACCTTTGAGATCGCTGACTCTGGAAAGAAAATCGGACAACGAACGGTCGTTGTCAAACCGCTTCCGGGATTGGTTGCTATCCGAGATTCGGTGGACGTGAATGTGGAAGCGCCGGGAATTGATTTCGAAGGTGGCCAATTCAGTGAAGCCTTGTATTCCACCAAAATGGCGGTCCCGTCGCTTTCCGACCTTGAAGTTCGGTGCATTGAAGACGGAGAGCCATTCATTTCGGGATCTGTTCGATTCAAGAATGGCAAAGCCACCATGGAATGGAGCACATCCCGGGAGAACGGGAGAAGCCTGGATTCTCCAACTCAGCATTCATTGACTGTTGATATTCTTGATGATCCTGTTGTGTTGCCATCGACCATTCAAACCATTGGTCCCATGCTTCTCCCGAATGAAGGGAAATGCGTAATCACCTGGGCCGAAATTGACAAGAAGGCTACTGCAAGACTGATCAAGATTCAGAAGGGCTGCACGCTGCAGCGAACTGATCTTGCCACCGGTGGATTCGAGCTGGTCGTTAAAAATCCGGGTGTCGACGTGGCTCTCATGACGCTTCAGTACAATAAAAATAACTTGTGCGTACGAGCTGTCTTGGAAGAAACGACGATCATGACACTCTTGTTGACGGTAAGAGGGAGTCTGCCCGCTTACAAGGTTCCCCACGAGCACCCTGAGAGCATTCGCACGACAGTGCCCACAGAACCTGTCGCCCAAAACCAGGCAGTCGCTGAAAGAGAGTCCTTCTCGGTTTCCGAGTCACTTCACTTTGAACGGCATTGCGAATTACTAGTCGCTTACCACACACGATATGAAGCGATCGTCAAGTCGATTCACGACGAAGCAACGTCGACCGCCGCGGCGAATGATTTTGCGGAACTACTGCCGTTGATAGGTGAGTCAGGCTACCTAGGACGAATGCTACGCAGATATCAACCGGGACCAGAACAAAAGGCGTTGCACAGCGAAACCGAACAAAAAGTCAAGGCAATCAACGAAAACATCGTGGCAGCGACGCTCAAGATCCGGGACAAACCCTACTTCGATATTTTCGGGCGGCAATTCATGGAAGTGCAAAATGTATCACGGTCGATGGAGCCGTTCTCCATCAACAAGGGACATGCCCAACATGCGAATGGTCCACAGTTTGTGGTTTGGATGCCCGCCGGCGCATCCGGGGAGATCGACTTGAGCGATGAGATGGGTAGGCTCGAAGTTTTGGTCGTGAATCAAACGACAGGGGAACTTAGTCGTCAACGTGAGCACGTCGAATGTGGTGGACGGGTTGGCTTGCCGAGTTCCGGATCGAAACTTGGAACCCTTTGTTGGCTGCGTCCCATCGTGGAACCGATCAAAGATGAAACCGTCGTCAACGATTCGCAACCGCTCACCTGGAAAGACGTCTTTGGAAGTGACGCTCCTGAGAATTATCCCACCGACGCACTGTCGCTCATCGGAGCTTTAAACAACAGCCGTGGCAAATGGGTCTTTTCGGGAAGAACCAACCGAGACGACTCGGAATCTGAATTCGAGGCCAGCATGGAGATTCGGGGTGGGGTTCGGGAGTTTCTACGGCAGGACTCTTTTCCCCAGTGGATAATCACGATCGACTTGCCGCGTGAATCGCCAACCGACCGATTTCTGTTCAATATCATGGCGTTGCCAGAGCCGACGGGAATTAAGTGGATGGTTGCCCCGTACTACGTTGCGAATGACGGTAAGCCGGTTAGCGGCAAATGCCCGATGTACGAGGGAGCGTGGAATGCCGAGACAGCAACCATCGTCTGGACTTCCAAACAAATGCGTTCACCGCTCCAGAAAGACACTCCGGCCAAAGGACCTGCCTCACCTCAGTCAACCTTTCAAATGGAGCTCAAACCCAACGGAGAAATCCGAATTAACGATTATCAGCACAATGATTCGTTCAGATTCTCGGGCCAGTCGGCTGCACGGGTCGGCGAACCCTTTGTTGAGAAGGGCCCGGCGATTGAGAAACTTCCAGGTGGTTACAGAATCTTCTTCGCAAGTCGCTTGGAAGTCTATCTTGAGGCTCCTGGCCAGTTCGAAGGTGCCGGACCACGGATCGATAAGATCGGATGCGAAGACAAGTACATCTTTGGACTGATTGCGACCTACCCACACAACCCAGAATCGAGCGACACCCCGGGCTACTTCTGGATCGACAGCGAAAGCGGCAAAATCACCAAAGGTCTCGAACTCACTGCTTGGCGCGAAGCGTTGGAGGCAAAAGGGGTTGATGAGCCACGCCTGTTTGGCCCGGAAGACGTTGGTGAATAGCCGAGACGATTGGCTTCGAGTT
>JAGQPO010000004.1 GCA_020426665.1 Planctomycetales bacterium | reverse complement strand
CAAACCAATTCCTATCGCATTTGTGACGACCGCAACACCTATTGTGATTGCCCAGCGTTTGGTGCCATCGATTCGTGGGCACATCGGGGATAAGACAAAGCCCGCTAACAAGCCAATCACCACAGCTATTAAACTCGGCACGACATAGATCAAGGCGAAAAACGATAATGTTTGAATGATTCCACGAGCAAGGCCATGGGCAATCCAGAAGAGCCACAAGAAGATTGGGCCAATCAGACAGCTGCTGAGTCCGATCGAAAACGCGGTAATCAAACGATGCCGCTTGTCGATGTCTGTTTCCGCTTCAATCGAATGATCGGGCGTGTTCGTTGAATAGGGATTGGGGGCCTGCATCTGGATAATCAACGTTGTAAAGCAGCCAAGTTCCCGATTGCTTGCGTGATTGGGCCCGACATAATTTTCCGTTCTCGTAGGCTGCGGGACGCGTCATCCCGTGGCACCAATTCGCGAAACTGTTTTTCAGGGTGAGAGGTAGATGATTTGAACTAAGAGCTAGTCCTTGTTCAAGTGAAGCTAAGTTTTTTTCTTGGAAAGAAACCATTGTGCAAGCCAATGGTTAACGAAACGTTCATCCTCCCAGGCCACGACGATTCGCAAGCTTGTGTGCGACGCGAGAAACCGAATTAATGGCGCTGTACCCGGCCAAGGATGTAGCCGAATGGTTGGGCAACACAGTTGCGGTCGCAATGAAGCATGACGCGATGGCAACCGAAGACGCGTTTCGAAAAGCGTCCGGGGTCGAGGGGCCGAGTGATTTGATCGACACGGATGGGGGCAAGAAATCCGATGCCGAATCGGGAATGGTCTCCAGTGGTAGCGCAGGTGGATGCCTTTTAGGCATTTCTGGAGCATTAAAAAAGATCGTCGCCACAATCTCGAATCCTGAAGATCCCAATAACTGGCTCTCTATCGTTTAGGATTTGCGAAAGAATCCACTAACTAGTGGGCGATACTGGATTCGCATCACCCCGATAGCGAACGCGATAAATGCTGGGAAAGAGCGACATCCGGGGCCGATCCGCAATCTACCACTTCGCCCGTGGACCCAATTGTGGACCCAATTGTGGACCCAATTGTGGACCAGAGTGGCTCGATTGAAGCGGTGGTGAAGCTATTGGAGCAGATGGACGATTCTCAGCTACGACGCGTGCAGGCATTTTCCGAATCGATTCTGGACCGGTGGAAGCCACAGAAGGCCGATCACCACTGACCGACGGTCAAGCGGCAGCAGTTTTCTTCTGCCAATCACCGATTCGGTTTGGTAGTAGCCTGGCTGCCTGCTGCCGGATTTCTAAGGGTCGGCGCGAATTCGGCACCAGTAAATCGGCTGGCACTCAGACAGATCTGGTAAGCGGGCTAGAGATACAGCACGCGTTTCGAGCCGTCGGCCGTACCATGCGGCATGAAGATTTCTTTGCTGGTTGCAACCCGATCGTCAACGATCACGTCCAGCCGGCCGGACGTGGACGGGGCGATCTCCCCTGCATCCCGTAGTGTGATAAAGTCAGGCCCGACCTGGGCCAGCGACAGGGCTTGTCCGGCAATGATCAGACGTAGGACGACCTTTGCGGAGTAAGCTGTTCGCATGAGTGATTCTGATTCGCGTCAAAGGGCGGAAGAGTATTGTCGCAGCCGTAATTCCGTGCCGGAGTTTGACAGCCTTTTGGGCACCGGCCAAGAGGGATTTGTCTGGAAAACCAGCCGCGACACGGCAGTAAAAGTATTCGACAGGATAGGCAATTTCGACAGGGAACTGGCGTGTTACCGGATTTTCAGCGAATTCGAACTCTGCGAGTTGGATGGCTTTGCAATTCCAGAAATGCTTGGTTTTGACGAAGAAACTCGGGTAATTGAGCTTCAGATTACCACGAATCGGCCTGACTCGTTTTTCGCAGGCTGAGAGGAGAAAAGAAGAGCCCGTTCGCGAAATCCGCTGGATGACGAACCTGCGACATTTCATGGAGTCAGATGGAAAGTTTTAACGGTGCTGATGAATACCGTGTTTGTATTTGAAACGTCTGTTGTTTCAGTTGCATTTCTTGCAGGCATTCTGTCGGCGGGTGGACGATACCCCAATCGTCACTTCCGCTTCAGGACTTAGGACCATGCTCAAAGAACGTCGTTCACGGCTATTGAGGGATTTACGTCGCTGTGCCTTGCTCACAATTGCAGGGGCTGCGATCTCAACGCAATCGGCAAAATCGGCCGACATCACAGTCACGACCAACGCCGACTCGGGTACCGGGTCCCTACGAGAAGCCCTAACCAACGCTCAGTCGGGCGATCGAATCGTATTTGACTTCCCCGCCAATACGACGATCACACTTGGTAGCAGTTTGCCCTCCATCACCTCCGACCTTTCGTTTACGACTCTCAATGCTGGCGTCACGGTAATTATTGATCGCGGCGGGTTTGCCGCTCTGGACCTTGCCGGCGGCACAATCAATCCTACAGGCTTGACTGTCGACAATGCGGTCGACGATCCGGACATCATTGCCAGTGCCAGTTCCGTAGTTGTCGGCAATGGGACCGTGACCGGGGACATGACGATTCTTGGAGCGTTGTCGCCGGGCGCGAATGCAAATGCCGGAACGATTGGCACGTTCGATGTGGTAGGCGACTTGGATTTGTCAAATGGACAGCTTCAGGTGGACTTGAATGCGTCGAACGGTTCAACGTCCGAAGACAGGGTCACGGTTTCAGGTGATGCGACAGTAACCGGCGCGACATTGGCATTCAGGTTCAGCGGCGACCAATTCCAAACTGGACAACAGTTTCTAATACTTGACGCGGGAACCGCACTTTCGACGACGTTCTCGAATCAAACTGACGCATTCGCGATCCCTAACCGACCGTTTTTGGAACTCATCGCCGACACATCTGGGGCGTTTACAGCCGATCAGCTTGGTTTCACCGTCCAGGACAACGGAGTGTCGTTCGCCACGGTTGTCGACGGGTGTAACCAATTGTCGGCTGTCGCGATCTTGGAAGACCTACGGGGCACTGGCCACACCGGCGTTGATGCATTGGTGAATTCTTCAGGTGACACGATGTCGTCGGCCGCCAATGCGCTTTCGGGTTCAATCTACCCGTCGTTGATCGGCGCCGAGATCACTCACATCCAGAACAACCTGGAATCAATCCGTGATCGCGTGATGCTACAGCGATACGAAGGGGTTGCACCACCGGCGATCATGTCGTGGGCTCGTGCCTACGGTGTTTCTGCTCAGGTAAAGGAGGACCACTGTAAGACCCTGGGGTATTACCAAGAATTCGGCGGCATGGAACTGGGATTGGCAGTCAGTAACCAGCAAGGCCTGTCGTCGCATTGCTTCGCACACCTTGGCGGCGGCAAGGTTGAAACATCGGGCGCCGACCAGCACGCCGACATCGAATCGTACCGCGGTGGCGGTTCGGTTGAATACGTTGGTGAAACGCTGTATCTGTTGGCTGCCGGTGGTGCCGGCGTGCAGAGTTACGACGTGTCCCGATCTTTGGCGGTGATCGAAGGCTCGACATCGGCTCAAAGTTCCTTTGACGGAACATCACAGTTCGGATACTTCGAGTCCGGCACGGTCTTTTCGTGGCACGCAATCAACTGGATCCCGTATCTGGGGCTCCATGGCACGCGTGTCGAGCTGGATCCGATCGCCGAGGCTGGGGACGTCGATTTCTCATTGTCCAACGCTGGCGGCAGCGGAGACGCGCTGCGCGGCGTCTTGGGATTGGGCCTTCAACAGTCCGGCAACATGGGACTTGGGCCCGCTACGACACGAATTCGTTTCGGTTGGTTGCACGAGTACCTCGATCCAAACGAGATTTTCGTTTCCAGCGTTGCGAGCCCTGCCGTGACTTCGTTGCTCACCGACAGCGGCGTCAATGCCGGACGGGACTGGGGATTCATGCGAGTGCAACTTGATCTCTTTCAGTTTCTTGGTGGCCAAACCTCGCTTGCCTATCAGGGACAGGCCAATTCACGTTCGTCCTTCAACGCCCTGGCCGCCGGCATTCAATGGATCCGGTAGGGATGATGTCCTGCCTTAAAAGTTGCCAAGTCGCAGATTGCTGACACGATGTCACCTCAGCGCCGAAGGCACCGCAGACCTTCCGGTTCCGCCGATTCTGACAAATGCGTTGCGTTGCCCGAATGCGGGCGAGGGTTGTCGATCGAAATTGCGACATTCCAGCCTGAGTGCTAGATCTGCGGGTGAATCCGATGGAATCCCGTCGCCTGCTCGTACGCGTGACCGACACGGCACAGAAGGCCTTCTTGTCGGTGTTTGGCGACCAGTTGCAGGGACAACGGCAATCCGTCGTTCGTGATGCCACATGGCGTAGAAAGCGTCGGTTGACCGCTAAAGTCGTACGGCGACGTGTAGTGACCCCAGGGATATTTGTCGTACAACTCCCATGGAATGGGGCCATATCCTTCAGGATTGACATCCCTGCCGTAGTGACCACGCCCTTCGTGTTGCACAGATCCTTGACCGCAATCGGTACGCCATGTAGCGGCCCCCTGTGTCGTCGCTCGCTGATCTCTCGGTCTGCGAGCCGGGCATCCAGTAGCGACTGTTCTCGCATAACGGTGATGTAACTGTTGAACTTCGAGTCCAATTGATCAATTCGCTGGAGCATGAACTCGGTGAGTTCGGCCGAACTGATGGCTCGACTCTGCAGCAGAGGACCGATATCCGAAAGGGTTCGCCACGGCAGTTCGGTATCGTGGGAAAGTTGATCGGCGGTGTCCGAAGGCTGTTGAGCGTTCGCCTGCGCTGCAAACGCCGCACTGGTCATTCCGGCGGTAGAGGCTACCACGCCTTTCAAGAAATGACGACGGTCGATGGCAATGGGACATGTGCTCCGGGCTAGGGCAAAGTTGGCTATCTGGATTCCTGAGCGGCACCATTGTGATTCAGCTCCCATCTCTGCTCAAACCACACCCGCAACTATCCGAAATCGATCATTCGGCGAATCCCTCCATGAATCCGATGTTTTTAACCGTTTCGCACCTTGAGGGGGCTCCGATGCTCCCCGGCGATCGCCCGATTCTCTAAACTGGCGACCTTCTGGGATTTGCGAACTTGGTGACACGGTGTCGTTGTTTATGGGCAAGAAGAAGGCGAAGGACGCCAAACAGGCGGCGAATTTGGGGTTTGAGGCCAAGCTTTGGGCGGCGGCCGACAAGCTGCGGAACAACATGGATGCGGCCGAGTACAAGCACGTCGTGCTCGGGCTGATCTTTTTGAAATACATCTCCGATGCGTTCGAGGAACTGCACCAGACGCTGATCGCCGGGGATGGTGAGTACGAAGGGGCGGATCCGGAAGACGCCGACGAGTACCGGGCCGAAAACGTTTTCTGGGTGCCTCCGGAAGCCCGCTGGCAACATATCCAGGACAACGCCAAACAGCCGTCCATCGGGAAACTGATCGACGACGCGATGGAAGGGATCGAGCGGGACAATCCCAAGCTGAAGGGGATGCTGACGAAAAACTACGCCCGCCCTGCGCTCGACAAACAACGTCTGGGTGAGTTGATCGACTTGATCGGCACCATCGGCCTCGGCGATGCCGAGAACCGCAGCAAGGACATCCTGGGCCGCGTGTACGAGTATTTCTTAAGCCAGTTCGCATCGGCCGAGGGCAAGAAGGGCGGCCAGTTCTACACACCGGGTTGTGTCGTCCGGGTTTTGGTCGAAATGCTCGCCCCGTTCCAAGGTCGCGTGTATGACCCCGCCTGCGGTTCGGGAGGCATGTTCGTGCAAAGCGAGAAGTTCGTCGAGCATCACGGCGGCCGGATTGGTGACATCGCAATCTACGGCCAAGAATCGAATCCGACGACGCGACGTCTGGCGATGATGAATCTGGCGATTCGCGGGATCGACGGCGATATCGGCAAAGAACACGCCGACACGTTTCGCCGGGACCTGCATCCGGACCTGAAAGCCGACTTTGTGATCGCCAATCCGCCATTCAACGATTCGGACTGGTACCGCAACGACGAGGACGTGCGTTGGAAATTCGGCACGCCGCCGAAGGGCAACGCCAATTTTGCCTGGGTCCAGCACTTCATTCACCACTTGGCGCCCGGTGCGCACGCTGGGAAGCAGAACGGACGAAAAGGCGGCGACACTGTGTCACCTCCGCCGGGAGGCTTTGCGGGGTTCGTGCTAGCCAACGGCAGCATGTCGTCGAATCAGTCGGGCGAAGGCGAGATCCGGAAAGCGATTGTGGAAGCCGATTTGGTCGATTGCATGGTGGCGATGCCCGGGCAGTTGTTCTACAGCACTCAGATTCCGGTTTGTCTGTGGTTCCTGTCGCGGAACAAGAACGACGGCCGGCGTCGGGACCGCCGTGGCGAGACGCTGTTCATCGATGCTCGGAAGCTCGGCACGATGATCGACCGGGTCCACCGGGAACTGACCGACGACGAAGTCCAGCGGCTTGCCGACACGTATCACGCTTGGCGTGGTGACCTCAAGTTCTGTAATCCCGAATCGAAGCTCAAAGGCTACGAGGATATCCCCGGATTCTGTAAGTCAGCGTTGCAGGACGAGATTGCCGAACATGGCTACGTGTTGACACCGGGTCGTTACGTCGGTGCCGAAGCGGTCGAAGAAGATGATGAGCCGTTCGATGACAAGATGTCGCGACTGGTCGGCGAACTGAATGATCAGTTTGCCGAGTCGGCAAAGTTGGAAGCTGCGATCCGAACGAATCTCGACTTGTTGGGCTTCAAGGCGGGGAACAACAGCAATGGCTGATGATCTCCCAGCCCCCAGCGAGGGGAAGTTCTTGTTTTACGACACCGAAGACGGCAAAACGCGAGTTCAAGTCCTGCTTGAGGGACGCACCTGCTGGATGCCACAGGGGCATATTGCTGCGCTATTCGAGACGACTCCGCAGAACATTACCCAGCACATCCGCAACATTTTCAGCGACGGCGAGTTGTCCGAGTCAGCAACTTGTAAGAACTACTTACAAGTTCAAAAAGAGGGAAATCGCGAGGTAAATCGCAATCTTAAGATCTACAACCTCGAAATGCTGATCGCGATTGGTTACCGCGTTCGCAGCACCAGGGGAACCCAGTTTCGAAAATGGGCCACTCAAACACTCAATGAGTTTTTAGTCAAAGGGTTTGTCCTGGATGACCAGCGGCTCAAAGCCGCCGAAACCACGTTTGGCGAAGATTACTTTGACGAACTGCTGGAGCGGATTCGCGACATTCGCGCCTCCGAGCGGCGGTTTTACCAAAAGATCACCGACATCTACGCGACCGCTGCGGACTACAGCGCGGACGCCGAAATCACTCGCACCTTCTTTGCCACCGTTCAAAACAAATTGGAGTGGGCGATAACGGGGATGACGGCGGCGGAATTGATTCGATCGCGAGCCGATGCCAACGAGCCGCACATGGGGCTGAAGACCTGGAAAAATTCGCCGGGCGGGAAGATCCGCAAAGCGGATGTGACGATTGCCAAGAACTATCTCTCACAAGAAGAGCTTTCCAATCTCAACCGAATCGTCACGATGTACCTGGACTACGCAGAGGACCAAGCCAAACGTGGCAACGTGATGACGATGGCCCAGTGGGTGGGAAAGCTGGATGGTTTCTTGGAGTTCAACGGTCGGGACGTATTGCAAAACGCCGGCAAGGTGGAAAAGAAAGTGGCCGACGCTCTGGCGATCGAGCAGTTCGAGCAATACAAGGCCCAGCAGTGTCGAATCGAAGCGAGTCACCCGGTCAGCGATTTTGATCGCTTCGTGGACGATGTGAAACGGCTCGATTCACCGAATCCGGAGGAGACCAATGAGTAGTGTCCATTTGGAGATGGCAAGCTCGACACGACTCGTGCAGACACCGGGACACTACGTCGGCGCCGAAGCGGTCGAAGAAGACGATCAGCTGATTGACGACAAGATGAAACGGTTGGTGGGTGAGTTGAAGGGGCAGTTTGCAAAGTCGATGAAATTGGAATCTGCGATCCGGTTCAACTTGGCGGGACTGGGTTATGGTGGGTGAGTTGACCGGTTGGTGCGAAATGTCACTTCGTGAGGCTGGTGTGTCGTTGATTGATTGCGTCCATAAGACACCTCCTGCCGCCGTTGAAGGCTATCCCTACGTCGCGATTCCACAAATGAAAGGTGGACGTGTCGAACTTGATGGTGTGCGAAGGATTTCTTCTCAGCATTTCATGGACTGGACAAAGAAAGCACTCCCTCAAACGGACGACGTAATTCTGTCGCGACGATGCAATCCAGGTGCGACTGCGTGGGTGAGTCCTGACCTAAAGTGCGCCCTTGGGCAAAATCTTGTCTTACTTCGCGCTGACGGAACTCGCGTGCACCCGCCTTTTCTTCGTTGGCTGACCCGGGGAAAAGATTGGTGGGATCAAGTAGGCACCTTCATCAATGTCGGTGCTGTTTTTGATAGCCTACGTTGTGCTGATGTGCCCAACTTTCGTCTTCCGCTTCCCCCCATTCCCGAACAGCGAACAATCGCCAACATCCTGGGCACGCTCGACGCGAAGATCGAGTTGAACCGTCGGATGAATGAGACTTTGGAGTCGATGGCTCGGGCGATCTTCAAGAGTTGGTTCG
>JAGQPO010000033.1 GCA_020426665.1 Planctomycetales bacterium | reverse complement strand
TCGGTAGGTGTAAATGGCGAGAAAATGGCATATCCGTCATCGCTGAAACTCGTATCAAGCGCCCCGTTTGGATTGAAACGGGCCACACCACGATCATTTCCATTACCGATGACGAAGGGCCCTCCCAACGCCAAAATCTTACCGTCATCTTGAATCAACACATCCATACCGTTGTCGGAGGCGCCTTCGAAATCCAAAAACGTATACCCCTTGTTGGCAAAGGAAGTGTCAACCGCACCTGTCGAATCGAATTTGGCGAGCATCCAATCCGATCGCGAAAACGCATCACCAAAGACAACGACACCACCATCAGGGGCCAACGCCATTGCGTTGACCTTCAGAGTTGGTGCATGGACATCCAATAACCGGTAGCCGGCAACACCGTAACTGGAATCGAGCGAGCCGTCTAAATTGAAACGGGCAACGAATACCTGGGTATTGGATCCAGTAAACGTCGCACGCCCGCTGACAACTAATTTGCCATCAGACTGCTGAACAACGTCTGCGAAAGCTTCGTTCGCAGCTGAATCAAATATTTCGGTAACGACACCTCCGATACCGAATGTTGTATCCACGGTTCCGTCGTTGGAAATCCGAAGCAATGCGTTTCCCGGGTTTCCGCCCTTGGAACCAATCAGCGAAAGCGATCCATCCGGATGAGCGATTCCCGTAACAAGAAGTTGGGACGCGATCTCGACCTTTCCGTCCCCATCAAACGTTGTGTCCGGTGCTCCGGTGTTGGTGTAGCGAGCAATCAGGCCCCCACCTCCGTAACGACCAACAACCGAGATCCGACCATCAGCATGCAAGATGATCCCGCCGGGGCGCACTGAAGTTAGTCCGGAAAACGTTGTCGTCACGGTACCTGCGACGCCAAAAGAGCTGTCGAACGAACCGTCGGGATTCAATCGAATCAGGTTCCAGGTGTCACTGAGAGTGGAATCGCGACCGACAGTGATAATTTTCCCATCCAGTTGGACCTTGATGTCTTGGATGCTCGGACTGATGTTGTGATCCAAATCGGTGGCAACCGCTCCGTCGACTCCAAACGTCGTGTCGGGGGTAATGTCGCCGCTGTAGCCAGCGGTGGTAGCAGTAATGTTAACCGTTTGCGTGCCGTCCAAATAGGTTTCGTTGATCGCATCCAAAGCCACCGTCACCGAAGATTGACCGGCAGGAATCATCGCAATCGCCTGTATCACTACCTCCGAGAGGTCATGACTTTTTAAATTCAATTCCAGGGGGTCGGTCGTGTCGCCGCTGCGAGTGATCGTCACCGATGTCGCGGCGGTACCAGCTCCTTCACCTATCACCGCATCTAAAATCTGTACATCCAGCGTCGCGATCAAGTCATTGTCGCTAATCTCCGCTGTCGCAGTCGCGGTCAACAGGTTGATCGTCACTTCACTGGGATTGGAAATTTGGGCATCGATCGTCTCAATCGTTTCGCTCTGTGAATCGTCAAGCACGGAAATAGTCAACGTCCCAGACGTCGCCCCATTGGCGATCGTAATCTGTGCCGCGGCGTCCACGGCGGTGTAATCCAAGCCCGACGTTGCCGAACCTGTTCCAAGGTCATCGAAGTCGAATGTAATCGGTGAACCCGTATCATTGGGTTGATCCAGCGTTACCGTGAATACAATATCCACGGGTCCTTGTTCATTCCCATTGGTCGTCACCGACAGATTCGCGTTGTTCCCGGCGGGCGCTGTGACAACCGGCTGAATCGCCGCACCGTTCAACATTACGTAATCGTTTCCGGCCACCTTGATCAAATCAATCCGAATCGTTCCTGAGGCATCGGCGACGGCACGTTTGGCATCGTCTGAGAGTGTCCGTGCAGGATCTGCAACCACGTCGTTGACCAACAAACTGCTGCCGATCGGGTTGGAATCCATCAGAAACGTAGGCAAGGTCTGGGCGCCGACGATCGTTACGTTCTGCGCGACGGTGTTCCCGTAGTTTTCGGACAAGAACAGCCACAGATCATACTCCTGGCCCGGAATCAAATCCTTCCAAGTCAACGTCAATGACGTGGTCGCGAATCGGACACCTTCGAGTTCCTCAAGAGTCGGCGAATGGTTCGGCAAATTGGTGGGAACGTTCGTGTTGCCCGTGTTGGCGCCCCCGCCCACTGCCACCGTCAAGTCGACAACCGTTGAAATGCCTAATTCATTTTGCAGTTCCGATGTCGTACTGCCAAACTCTGACGTGACTAAGGTCCAATTTGTAGGCGAAGCATCACCTGTCGGGCCAAAGTCAACTCCGATCAGCGGCGGCGCTTCATCATCGGCAATCGTTGCAACGACGGGATTGATCGCCGCACCGACCACATATCCCGGGTCGCTGCTTGCCGTGATCGAATGGGTGATTGTTCCGGTGTGGATGCCCTCGAACACCGAATCATCGAACCCTCGCACGTAAACCGTCGTCGGCGTCGTGTCAAAGAATGCGATCGTGACACTCGACGAAAAAGTGGAACCGTCCAAACTGACCTCGGTCTGGGCGTCTGCATTGACAGTCACCTGTACCGTTCCAGTTGGCGTCGTATTGAGTGCCAGGGCGTAGGTGTCGACGCTCGTTCCCGTCAACACGCCTTCGCCGACAATGGTGCTGCCGTCGGACTCGGTCACCGTCAAACCGGGTGACGAGGAATCAGAAGCGATCGTAAAGTCGGCATCGGAGATGTCGAAAAAGATGTTCCCTAGGCCACGCACTCGAATCCTAGCTTGACTGGCATCGATGTTAGGCACCGTTAACGTGTGCGATCCATCGTTAGGTGTCGATGTTGCCAGAACAATCGGATACGTGACACCTCCATCCAGTGAAAGGTCGATTCCGACGTTGGCGACGTTGATTCCGTTTCCGATTGTCCCGCCCACATTCCAATCAATGGTTTGCGATGTTCCTCCGGTCCAACTGACACTTGTGTTGGGTGACGTGACGGCGAAAGGCGCTCCGGTATTAACCACGCTGATCAGAACATCATCCGAATTGACACCTCCCATGCCGTCTCGGACGGTCGCACGAAAGTTTAGATTGCGAGTCGTCGTCGGCAGCGCTTCACCGATTGCCGCGGTGTTGACGTTGTTGATCAGGTCATCCAGACGCGGTAAGACTCGTGTAGGGTCGGTGCTGGGTGGGAACGATCGGAACAACGGACTGAGCCCGTTGTCGCTGATCGGCAGACTCATTGCCGGCCCCAGATCCAATTGCTCCCAAGTGTACGTCAGCGTATCACCAGTATCAGCATCAGATCCGACAGCACTTAATTGGAACGGTGTGCCTGCGGGAATGGTGTAATTCACACCGCCAGAAACAGTTGGGATGTTGTTGGATTGTGGCGTGACCGAATTGGGAGGTGCGGTGGTCGAAACCAACGTTTGGATTTCCTCAAAACTCGCACCATGAAAATAAGGATCGGGGTCTAATTGCAAGTTATCCGGTCCGGCGATTCCCGCGTAACTCATCAGTGTCGAACCGCTCGCCGGCTCGTAGGCGCTCGTGGCGCTGCGGTTACCTACCGTAGAGGCATACTGGTCACCATTAAAGGTGTGTTCCGCTCCGAACTGGTGACCAAACTCGTGGGCTACCAGACGCACCCAATCGGAACCTTGAGGATTCTCAAAAATTGACGCTCCTCTGCCTTTTTTCGCCGGATCGTTGACAACACCTAGTCCCCCCAACCCCGATCCGCCGCTGGACGCGAGTCCGAATACATGCCCGATGTCGTAGTTGGAATTCCCGATTACACCATCCAGAATGCCCGTATTAACACCCAGCATCTGATTGGTGTCGCCGTTGGTGTACCCGTCCGTCGCCGAGTCGGTGAAGATGGTGTTTGTCCCAGTGACAAGATCGAAATGGATCGAAAGTTCCTTTTCGAAAATTGCATTGACGTCGCTGACAAACGTCTCAATCGCGGCAAGCGCCTGGGTTTGTCCACCGAAGAAGCCCGTGTACTCTGCCGTCGCTGCGATCGCCAAACGATAGTTTTGAAGTTCGTTACCAACACCTATGTTGTTTCCAATCGTCGCCGACAGCACGATGCGGCTTTCCAGAGTCTCCGAAAACAATCGGCGCCGTCTCTGGCGTTGGAAGGATGATTGGAATTCTTTCCTTAAAGACTTGCGCGAACGATGCCGACGAGCCATGCCCATTACTCCAGTAATCCGCATCTCTGCACTATGTGCGCCATCACACACACCAAGAGAAACACTTCTTGTCGCAATAAATAAATAGACGAAATAAGGCTTCTGCACGTGATTTGTACAGTTGATTGCCGGGGCCGAGTCTAACGGAACGGACGTCGCTGCAGGGGGATTGGGGAAGAGAAGACCCTGCTAGACCTGCGAAATTTTGGGCGGAATTTGATTAGAACCCGCCTCCAGATGAATCAAGCCCCCCTCCAAAGTACTCCTGATTCAAGCAATCTCCGTCGAATTCGCATGTCGACGTGGAACAGACGACAATCAAGCGAGCGTTACGCAATGGGCTTTACTCAGCCTCAAACGTTCAACAACCGAGTGCCTTGTCCAGATTTAAACTTGGGGTTGGGAACGTTGCGGAAGTCGCCAGGGCTTTCGTGAATTGCCGGACGAATCAAAACTCTTGACGATTTTCCGCTACCCCAAAATCAAACGTTGGCGACGCAACTAGTTGAGCTTTGGCAGCATGATTTCGACCATGGCACCGCCTCGGGGCGGATTTGAAACGGCAATGATTCCTCCATGAGCTCGGATAATTCGCCGGCTGATCGATAACCCCAGTCCGGTGCCGTGTTGCTTGGTGGTGTAGAACGGCTCGAAGGCTCGCACCAAAGCTTCTTGTGAAAACGGTTCACCATCGTCATGAATCAAGACTCGAATCGCCGGCTGACCATCCAATTGGGCTGACTCACACTGCACCGTCAGTTTGATGCCACGGCGTCCATGGTCCAGCGCGTTTTCGATTAGATGACGAAAGACTTCTTTCAATCGGTCGCAGTCCACTTTTGCAAGATCTTGCCCGCTGCCGTCGTCAGTAATCGTCGTCTCCGCATCGATCGGCCCACGCAGTTCTTCGTATTCCAGGTACGTCTCTTTGAACAATGCAATGATCTGGTGATTGTTTCGGTTCAGCGTGATCGGTTGGGCAAACCGCTTCACTTCGTCGTAGTTGTTCAGCAGGTCTGAGAGAGACTTTCGAATCTTTGCCGTCAAATCCATGTGCCGATCATCGTCAACCAAGTCTAACTCCATCAGATCCAAGCACGCGACGGCGCGCTGCAAGGCGTTGCGGCTTTCGTGGGCCAAGCCGCTAATCATTTCTGCAACCGCGTCCAAACGCTCTGATTCGAGCATCTGGCCGCTGATCGCGTTTGTCTTCGCCTTGGAAAAATTGGCCAAGATCAAAGGATGATTCTGCTCCTGGACCGCCACTACTTTGACGTCGACCATCACCTCCGATCCGTCTTTGCATATCACGCGTTGCAGTCCCTGGGTGACCACGGGCGCCGCAAATTGTGACATTGCGGGCATTCGGTGTGCGTCACAGTCACGACTGTTAATCGACGGCAAAAGACCGGTAAGAGTCAATCCGGTGATTTCCGATCCGCCGTAGCCGAACCAACTTTGAACGTGTTGATTGGCAAACAAAATGTCTCCGGAATCGCTAGCAACGACGACCGCTTCGCCAGAATGCTCCAAGACGCTACGAGCGAGCGACGGGCCAGAGAGAAGTTTTGCGATTGGATTCATGATGAGGACACTTTCTATGAAGATCCAGGAGGACAGATGGCCACGAGCATCTTGAGTGCCGAACAGGTGCAATCGAACCATTTTTTTCAGTACTTGAAAAAAGTACCCCCACCATATTGCACGCAGCGTTTTGCACGATGCATCGCAACAACAAGTTCCATGCGACTGTGGCCCGGCACCATCGGCCCGCCAAATACCAAAGCAGTTAAATAGTCAAGAAATTTCCGCAGAAATGCCAACTGGGCACAGATTTCGCAGCGGTATAATCGGAGTCATTGCATCGTGCAGAATCACCTTGTTTTGGCACGCGGTATCGATTGGGTTGCTACGACGTACGAATCATTCGAAATTTACATCCGGTCCGTTACACACACCTTTGCATCCGCGGGTGGACGGATAACGAAATACGAAAGGTCGAGAAGATGACGAGCGTTGAATTGAAGAGCGAGAACGCGTCGATCACTGGGCTCGCACTTGGTTGCCGTCCCATCGCCACATCGAAAACTCGTTTGATGTACGACGGAGGTGGGCATGTACAGGCATATCGTCCAAAGCGAGACCCCCTTGCCGCCAAACCCGAATCGTCGAAACGGTCGATGTATCAGCAACGTTCGTCGGACGTCGTTGATAACAAAACAGCAGTTGCGGATTCAATTGTTTCCGAAAGCGGCGATTCGAGTGAAAAAAGGCGTCTGTTTTTGGGTTTACTTTCGACCGCAGGCACCAGTGAATTGCGCCACATTACCGTGCAAATCTCGGACGGGCGAATCGTCCTTGCGGGGCGAGTTTCCTGTTTTTATTACAAACAACTCGCCCAAGAATCCGTGCGTCCTCTCGCGATCGGCATGCAAATTGTCAACGAAATCGACGTCTCATAGCGAATCCGCCGGCTTATTGGCACCTTTGAATTCGAATCCCGCCCTGAATCCTTCTGCGGTCAGGCGTAAAAGTTGCGCGTCGCCAGAGACGAAGATCAATGGTGCTCTCTAGATGAAACGCCCGTTCGCGCTGTACGATAGGTGTTCGACTCCATCCCCACCCGCGGCACCATTCAACCTGACATGAATCATCCACTCAGCATTCTCGTTATCGAAGACGATGCTGATACGCTCGCCAATTTATGCGACATTTTGGAACTCGACGGTCACGTTGTCCTTGGCGTGAATTCGCTCGCCGAAACCAAGCGGGTCACAAGGGATCACCAATTTCAGATCGCGATCTCAGACCGAAAGTTGCCCGAAGGCTACATCGAAGACCTGTTGTCGGATCTAAAGAGTTCATTGAAGGGCGCCGACATCATCGTAATCACCGGATTTGCCGACATGCAAAGCACGATCACCGCGTTCCGTCTGGGCGTGACGGACTACGTGATCAAGCCGATCATTCCTGATGACCTTCGCCGAACGGTTCAACAGATTGCTGAAAAGCGGCGATTGGAAGACGAACTGGCAAGGGAACACCGATTCGCCGACCTTGTTTTGAACACTGCCGAGGCCATCGTTCTCGTTTTGGATCTTGACGGGAACGTCATCCAGTTCAATCCTTATTTTGAACAATTGACTGGCTGGACACACGACGACTTGCTCGGCAAAGACTGGTTTCGAAACTGCATCGCCGAGCATGAACATGAACGTGTCAAAGAGGTTTTTATCGAGACGGCGCATTGCGTCAAAACACGGGGAGTCGTCAATGCGGTCGTTGGAAAAAACGGCGACTCGTACCAGATTCGTTGGGCCAACACAACGCTCCGTGATCTGGACGGCGAAGTTACTGCGGTACTGGCGGTCGGTGTCGACATCAGCGATCTAACGATTGCCCAGGAGCGCGCCCTGCAAGCTGAACGACTTGCGGCCATCGGACAGACGATGACCGCGCTGGCCCATGAAAGCCGCAACGCGCTTCAACGAATCCAGGCCGCTACCGAAATGCTTGGCTTGGAGGTGGAAAATAACCCAAACGCGTTGAAAGACCTGAAAGCGATTCAGCGAGCAAACGAGGACCTGAAGTCGCTTCTGGAGGAGGTTCGCTTGTTTGCGGCGCCCATCCACATTCGGCGCTCACCCGTCCGATTCCCAGAAATCTGGCGACGAGTTTGGAATGATTTGTCACCACTGCATTCGAAACGTGACGTTGAGTTGATTGAATCATTCGAAGGTTGCAACGTTGATGTGCACGTCGATGCTCCGCGACTCGAGCAAGTCTTTCGTAATCTATTCGAAAACTCCCTCGCCGCATGTACGGATCCGGTCCGCATCGAAATCAATTGCATCTGTGTAGATGACCGAATCGAATTGGTGCTCAGCGACAATGGTCCGGGGATTTCACAACATCATTTAGAGATGTTGTTCCAGCCCTTCTTCACGACCAAGCCGACTGGAACCGGCCTGGGACTTTCAATCTGCCAACGGATCGTCGAAGCTCACCAGGGGACGCTGGTTGCGAAAGATGCCAGTGGTGGCGCCCGATTTGAGATCCGGTTGCCGCGCCAAAATCATTCAACGATTCCCTGCCTTTCCTGAACGCACGAATCATTCAGGACAACACCTTGGAAAACCAAGACCAGGCATTACTGTTGGCGATCATGCAGACCGCTGTCGACGCGATCATTGTGATCAATGCAGACGGGATCATCCAATCCACTAATCCTGCAACCACACGTCTGTTTGGATACGAGAAACGTGAGATGGTTGGACAGAATGTCAAAATGCTGATGCCACCACCGTTTCAAGAACAGCATGATGGGTATTTGTCCAACTACGCCGAAACCGGACGTGCAAAAATCATCGGGATCGGCCGCGAAGTAATGGGAAAACGCAAGGATGATTCGGTCTTTCCGATGCATCTAGCCGTCAGCCATCTTGTCGTCGCAGACAAGCAACTGTTCGCCGGTATTGTTCGCGACATCACGGACCTAAAAAAGGCCCAATCGGATCTTGCCGCCGCAAATGCATTGCTGGAAAAGAGGGTGCAAGAACGCACGATGGAATTGCGAGAGGCACAAGCGGACTTGATCAAGTCAGAACGTCTTGCAACCCTTGGTCAAGTTTCCGGCGGAATCGCTCACGAAATTCGCAATCCGTTGAATGCCGTCCGCACGTCTGTCTACTATTTGCGTCACGCCAAGAACCCTTCACAAGAAAAGATCGACGAACACTTGGAACGAATTGATCGTCAGGTTTCGTTGATTGACAACGTTGTTACCGCGCTTTCGGATATCGCTCGGCTGCCGGACCCAACGCTGGGTGAATGCGATTTGAACGATTTGATTGACAATGTACTAAGCACCGTCCCATTGCCTGGAAATATTGAACTCCTAAATGAACTACCCCGCCCCCCCCTTTGCGTTACAGGGGACCCGAACCAAATTTCGATCGTCTTTCGCAACCTGATCCGGAATGCTCGCGATGCGATGCCCAGTGGTGGTACACTAACGATCTCGGCGACTGCTTCGGAAAATGTAGTTGTGGTGAATGTACGAGACACGGGAACGGGAATTCCATCGGACCAGCTGGCACGAATAACAGAACCGCTCTATTCAACAAAGGCACGCGGCATGGGGCTTGGGCTTGCGATCTCGGTTGCCATCTTGAAGAAAAATCGAGGACGGCTTGAAGTGTCCAGTTTACCCGGACAGGGAGCGACTTTCTCCGTGCACCTGAATCCGTTTGACGGGGGACAAGCCGAATGAACGGGGCCAGCACAAGCGTGTTGATCGTGGATGACGATGCCGACATCCGAACCAACATCGCCGACATCTTGAATGATCTGGGCTATCACACGACAACCGCCGAGAACGGCGTCGCAGCGCTGGAAATCGTTCGCGAGAAACCGATCGACGTGGTGCTGCTGGATTACAAGATGCCCGGCATGGACGGTGCATCTCTGTACAGAGAAATCAAAAAGCTGCAACCTGCTGTAGCCGCCATCATGATTACCGCGTGGGCAGGAAGTGACGGCGCACAACAAGCTCGCGACGCGGGAACGTGGGATGTCCTTCGCAAGCCCGTCGACATCCCGACATTGTTGAACCGACTTTCCCATGCAGCCGGCGCCCCGATCGTTTTGATCGTTGACGATGACAAAGACTTTTGCGATTCACTTTGGCAAATACTGAACCAGCGCCATTTTCGAGTTGCGATGGCGCATAACGAACACGATGGGATCACTCAAGCAAACCTGGCACAATGTCAAATTGCCATCGTCGATCTCAAATTAGGAAACGGCGACGGACGAAACGTTCTTCGCGAGATCCATCAACAAGTCCCAAATGCTCGAACCGTGATCATTAGTGGCGACAAAGAGTTTGCGGCGAACACATCACTTGAATTCAACGATCAATTGATCACCGGCGTCTGTGAAAAACCGATCGCCGTAGAAAAACTGCTCAACATGATTGATTCTGGCGCCAAACCGAACTAGCGGATTGTCTAGATTTAATTTCACGCTTGGAATCGTAGCGGAAGTCGTCAACGACTTTCGACGATTCCTGGTTCCGACCGAACCCTTGACAAGTTCCGCTACCTTAAATGAAGGCTTTGGCGCACGACTAGCGCGTTTTCAAAATGATCGCTACACCCGCGTCAGCTTGGTTACTCGTCCGGTCGCGACCCATTCCGCGACGATAATATTGCCATCCTGGTCAAAGCAGGCATCATGCGGGTGGACGAACTTTCCGTCCTGCCAAAGTGATTCATCTGAACGAATCGCCTTTTTTGAATCCGCTTTGATCCGTTCGCGGTCATCACCAATGGTTGCTACGGTTTGATAACTCTTGTCCAATAGCGAAACCCTGGCGATCAGCTCCGGAACCAGCATCAACTCTCCATGAGTGTCAACGTTTGCGGGCAATCCAAATCCCGAAATCGTCGACTTGTACTGGTGATCCATGTCAAACAACTGAAGTGTGTTGTTGGCGCGATCTGCGACTACGATTCGCGGTTCAATACCCTCTCGATCATCAATCCAAATTCCGTGTGGCAAATTAAACGTCCCCTTGCCTTTTCCTTCACCGCCGAAGTGACCTTTCCAGTTGCCGTCCGCATCGTAGTGATGGACGCAATAAGCGCCATAACCATCGGCGACCAAAAAATCACCGTTGCTTAGAAAAGCAAAATTGGTTGGCATGAACCGATTCCGCCCCCAGATTTGCTTTGGATCGGTCGCCTCGCCGTCGGCATAACGTTCGGACTTCATGGGCGCGTACTTTTGCCAAACGGTTTCTCCGTCAAGTGTCAGTTTGGCAATTTTCTTGAGGTGTTGGTATCCACTGACATACAGATACGGCGTTCCGTCTTCGACCCGTATGTCCAGCCCGTGACCTCCGCCCTGGAACTGTTGGCCGAATGCTTTTACGAAACGCCCCTCATCGTCAAAGACAAAGATCGCCGGATGGTCTGCCTTCTTGGCGTCACCTTCGTGGATCACAAAGAGCCGATTTTGGGGATCCATCGTAACGTTGTGAGTGATTTGCCAATGGTATTTGTCCGGCAACTGCGGCCAGTGATGCTCGCATCGGAACTTAAAGTCGCCATCACCGATCACGTCTTGCGCGGCTGATCGCTTTGAGGTGATGATGGCAGGGGCTGCGATCGCAGCCAAACCAGCGGCAAGGA
>JAGQPO010001211.1 GCA_020426665.1 Planctomycetales bacterium | reverse complement strand
AAGTCTTGACGACTTCCGCTACGACGCCAACCCCTAAAAGCAAAGGTTGAGACGAAGCACCAGCTTAGTACGTCAATTCCGCGCCGGTGTAGAAACCGATCCCGGGCTGATAGACCCCTAAGCCCGAGCGATAATCGATGTGTTCACGGTAGAACTTGTCGGTTACGTTTTCGATTCCGCTGGTTACCAACAGTGATCCGTAACGAAGATACGAACGAATGTTGTAGACGGTAAATCCTGGCGTTGCGATTTCCTCCAAGGTCGCCGCGACGCGATCTTGGTTGTCAACGACGCGGGCGAAAAACTCAACGCCCCATCGGCGCTGCGGCGATGGATCATGAACGGTCAAGCCCAACCGAGCCTCCAGCGGTGCGATCCCCGGTAACGGCTCGGCTTTGACGGTGCTGTTGGCGCTTCGCGTTGGAAAGGCGGAAAGTCGAGCGGGATCCAGTCGGCTGTGGTCTCGGCCTTCTAGATAGTTTGCGGTCCCGAAGACGGACAACATGGACGAAAGATCCGTTTGACCGTAGGCTTCCATGCCCCACAACGTCGCCAGGTCCGTGTTGACAAACCGTGCACCGGTTTGAAAACCGTCGGTGGTGCCGGCCGGATCAAGCAAGTCATAGGTGATGTAGTTTTCGATAAAGGCATGGTGGGCCTGGACGCCCAACTGCGTCGAATCATCTTGGTACTGAAGTCCTAAATCGCATTGATACAATCGCTCCGGCGACAGATCCGGATCGCCGTCCAAAAATGTCAGTCCGCGTTGCAAGGAACCGATATAGGTGTATTCAGAATACAGTTCCGTCAACGTCGGCTGACGCATCGCAAACCCGACCCCGGCGTTGCTAGACCAACCATTTCCGACCGTCTTTTTGGCGGTCATGTATGCAGCGCCCAAAAAGTACTCTTTGTCCAACGTCGTGTCTTCCCAATAACTAATCGGGAAATCCACACCCGCAACCGTGTCGGTGGAGTCTGCAAAAACACCATCGATGCGCACGCCGCCGGTCAGCAGCAAGTCCTCGCGAACTTGATTAATGTTTTCGATGTACAGACCGATGTCCAACGAATCACTTCGCGGGATCGGATAGTTGTTGTCGTTGGTGTCGGGATCGAAAAAATCGTATTCGTTCAGTTCCTGGTTCAAGTAGATCAGGTCTGTCCCACATGACACCTGCCCCGTCGCCGTGTTGTAGGTAGACTCCAACCGATAGCCGCCCGACAGTGCATCACCATCGGTGACCGTAAATCCGTCGTTCGCGCCGAAGGTCGACGGATAAAACGTCTGTTGCAAAAGTGGGATTTGGCGATGCTTCCCGGGTCGCGTCGTGTCACCCTCGAAACGAGTTCGGTTGTACCAGACTTCGGCCGTGAACCGATCGGCAAAACTGGGCATTTCATTGATGTAGGTGACCTCATAGCCATCGGTCACCAGGAAATTCAGGTCCGTCACCAATCCGGGAAACTCAACGTCGGTCTGGTCCAAACGCAACAGATTCAATTCGATCGTTTGATGGTCCGACAAGTCAAAACCGACGGCCGCAAACAGGTCACGGGACTTATAGCTGGCGGGAATAAAGAATCCCTCTTGGCCGGTCTCGTAATCGTTGCCTGTTCGATGTCCGTAACTGATGTGAAATCCGTAGTCTTCGTTTCCGCCCCAATACGATTGGCGACCATAAAGTTGCTGGCCATTGGTGTTGTAGGTCACGCTGGTTGCACCGTGACCTTCATAGCCTTGATCGAAGCGCGGAGATTGAAGGAATTCCAAATCGACGAAACGAAACCCCGGCCCATAGCGACTCGCATAGGGCCCCTTGATCAATACCACGTCTTGAACCAGTCGAGAATCGATCTTGCTCATCATCGTGTCCAAATCCATTCGGGCCGGAGCCCAGTAGGAACCCGACGCGAGAACTTGGCCCACGCGCTGGCCCCGAACACGAGTGTCGGTGATGATCGGCGTTCGGTTCTGGACCGAAACGCCGTGGGCTGATTTGGATCGCCGCAGCAAGTCACCTAAGTCCGTGGTGCGACGGCCCAATGCTTCGGCACGCAAGACGGCGTCCGTCGCCGGCGAATTGG
>JAGQPO010001210.1 GCA_020426665.1 Planctomycetales bacterium | reverse complement strand
CTGCGAAACGAATCTTGCGCGAGAGTTGCACGAAACCCAGAGTTGCAAGAATCGATGTTCACTTGTAACAATCCGCAACTCGCGCCGTCTTACTGATACACCTCTGACAGACTATTCGCATTATGACCACACCAATTGTCCTGCCCGATGCCGCCCAGCCACTCGCTGGGCGGACTTGCCTAGTCACCGGAGGAGCGGGATTTATCGGATCTCACTTGGTTGACGCGATTTTGGGACAGGGAGCCGCCGTCCGAGTCCTGGACAATTTCAGTACGGGATACGAAACCAATTTGAGCCACCTGGACGGGAATCCGAACTTCGAAATCATCCGAGGTGATGCCGCTGATTCGACGGTCACGGACGCGGCCGTCGATGGCTGCGATAGCGTATTTCATCTCGCCGCAATGGCCAGTGTGCCGCGAAGCATGCGCGAGCCGGCGCTTTGTCACGCGTGGTGTGCGACCAGCACCGTCAATTTGTTGGCCAGTGCAGAGGCAGCCGGAGTACGGCGAATGGTGCTCGCCAGTACAAGCGCAGCCTACGGCGATTCGCCCTACGTCAGTAAGCGTGAGGTCGACCCGCCCGCGCCGCTGTCGCCATACGCGGCGGCGAAGCTATCTGCCGAAGCTTACATGCAATCCTTTTCCAGGACGGCCAACATTGAAACAGTGATTCTGCGGTTCTTTAACGTCTTTGGGCCGCGCCAAGATCCGCAAAGCGAGTACAGCGCGGTCATTCCACGTTTTGTTTCAATGATCTTGTCGGGGGAACGCCCGGTGATTTACGGCGACGGATCTCAATCGCGGGACTTTGTGTTCGTGCGTGACGTTGCCAAAGCGAATTTGTTGGCTTCAACAATTCCTGGAATCAACGGCGGCATTTTCAATATCGCGAGAGGCGAGCGGACGACGCTATTGGATTTGCTGACCATGCTGCGAGAAATCCTGGGCCAGGAAATCGAACCGATTCATGACCCGCCGCGATTAGGCGATGTCCGCGACTCGCTCGCCGATATCACTCAGGCGCGAACACGGCTGATGTTTGAACCAGACGTCGAAATGCGAGACGGATTAGAACAGAGTGTCGAATATTACCGGTCGATTTGTTGAACATTGAAGTGTGGATCGAATCAGTTTGACCTGTTCGACCGGCAAATCTCAATCATACTGTTGCGTCTCGATCAATCTACGCTCACCGGAACCGATTTGATGATTCGTGCCAACGTTCACCAACCTTTCTTTCGCAAGTTCTTGTGGGTGTTTCTGGGCTGCACCGCGTTTGCCGGTTGGTGTCTGTATGATGGTCTGGTCGCCTATCCAAATAAATTGACGATTGCCGAGGCATACGAGGGATTGCCCGAAGACAACCGCCGAGAGGCGTGGAAGGAATTGGCTGCCGAGCAAGGTTGGCCGACGGTGACACCGTCGAAATCGGCCGAGGAAATCGGCCATGATATAGGCAGCCAATTCATGATGGTCGTCCTGTGCATGCTGTTCGGAATCCCCGCGTTGTTGATGTTCATGTCCGGTCAAGGCACCTGGGTCGAAGGAGACGAGGAAACGATCCGGAACAGCAAAGGCCAGGAGGTCCCAATCAGGTCGATCACGATGATCGATAAACGAAAATGGGACGCAAAGGGAATCGCTAAAATCCATTACGAAGTCGCCGGAAAGAAAAAGAAGTTTGTGATGGACGACTTTAAATACGATCGTGAGACGATGGGCAAGTTGATGCGATTTGCCGAAGCGGGGTTGTGTGAAGACCAGGTCGAAGGCGATTTTCTGGAACGCGACAAGGATGCGATCGCAAAGAAGCGCGAAGCTGAGCAAATGAACGATGCAGGGCAAGACGAAGAAGGCGAGTACGAGGAAGTTGCCGATTCGGAAAAACGATAGGCAGCGAGTGCTTCTTCGAGTCTTTATTTTTAGGGTACGACGGACTTCCAGTCCGTCGACAAGTGTCGATTTCGACAGACTGGAAGTCCGTCGTACAAGTCTTGATTAAC
>JAGQPO010001209.1 GCA_020426665.1 Planctomycetales bacterium | reverse complement strand
GATGTGGACGCCGTCGATCTATGCGGGAGTGGTCGTTGGATTGGCGTTTGTCTGCCGACTGCTGAATCCACGCCGATACTTTGGTGATCCGTGGTTGGCACTTGCAGTGACCAGTTTACTTTTGTGCTTCGGCCACTTCGGATTGGTGTGGGTGTTGCAACAAATTCCTGGCGTGTTGCCGGAATCCGATAGTGCCATCGGCGGTCCGTATTGGTTTCTTGTCGAAGTTGTTCCGGGTTACAGTTCATTTCGGTATCCCGTGAAATGGTTGCCGATGTTTGCCATCGCCGCTGCGATGATTACGGCCAAGTGGATGTCGGAACCCGCATCAAAGCGTGAGCGTGGCGTCGTTGTGGGATTGATTCTTGTTTTAATTTGCGGGGCGTTGGCGGCGCATTGGATGGTTGCCAACGGCGCGGGTTGGATTGCCGGTCAGAAAATTCGCTTGCCAGTCGATGAGTATTGGGGCCCGATGGATTTGAAGCATGGATTCACGTTGATCCGAGCGTCCTGTCTTTGGTCGATTGCGATGCTGATTGTTGTTGGTAGTTTGCGGTGCGGATGGTTCAATCGAGTAACTTCAACGTCGTCGCAGAGATCGGTGTGGCCGATGGTCGCCTGGTTATCGGTGATTGCATTGGATTGCGTTCTCAACGCTTCGACGTTGTTGCCAGCTGTCGATATTGATCAAGAATTGCAGTTGTCGCACCAGGCGAGTCCGCCACCGATCGCGTCGGTGCGAACATTGCGCACCCAAGCGGGATATTGGCCGGAAGCTTGGCGGAATACGCATTCCCCGAATCGAGCCTTGGAAGTTGCCGCAAGTGAACGCATTGCGTGGTTTGGTCGCTGGCACCTCGCCAAACGCCGGCCTGTGTTCAACAGTATGGTAAGCATCCGCAGTGGCACCTATGCTGGATTCTGGCAGGCTTGTAATCGCCAGGTCGCATCGATGGATCGCACGGAGCGAAATGAGTTTTGGGTTGCGATTCGACGGTGGTTGGGAATTGGTGCGATTTCACATGTTGACGAAAGTCGGTCGATCGCGGCCGGCGGATTAACTTTGGTGGATGTGGTTCGCAAAATGTCCGAACCCGTTGCTGCGATACGTGTCCAAACGGATTGGAGGTCCGAGAAACCGCTTGCCGAGATCGTTGATAATCTTGCCAGCGGGCTTGGGACCGACGAACGCGGAATCCTGTTGCCTCACGTTGCGATTCTTCGACCGGAACAAGGGGACGACAAATTGTCGCGCGCCGATGCCGGCAATCAGTGGGCGGTTGAGCCAGATGGCTCGATCACTATTAAGTGTGCGCAAGTGTGCTTGTTGGAGCGGTGTGTGTACCAGGACGGAAATTGGCACGCGACGTTGGAGTCAGCGGAGACGAGTCGGCCAGAGGAATTGGTCGTGTTCCGCAGCAGTCACTTGAACCAGGCGGTCAGAATTCCGGCAGGGACCTGGAGGGTGCGGTTTGAGTATCGGCCGCGGTGGATTTGGCCGACCGTCTTGGTGGCGGGTTTGTCGGCTATCGCATTGCTATTTTTATTGATTTTGCCGCCTGGGCTCAGACGGGCGGCCCTGCTGGGGAATTGTGTTTTTTCGAAACCCCGGTAGGCTGTCAGTTTCCTCCATGTGAAAATTAGGATTCGATTCTTCGCGAAAGAGTTTGAGACCGTCGCGACGTTGAAGTCGATTTTTACGCCAAACATTGAACCCAGGTAGCTCAAATGACCCAGCGTCGTGGATCAGATTTCGCCGGACTTTCGGTCGCCATCATCACGCCATTTGCCGACGGCGAAGTGGATTATGGTCGACTGAAAGAGCAGATCGAATTCCAGATCGAAGCGGGAACACGTTGTATTGTTCCGGTCGGTACGACAGGTGAATCTCCGACGCTGACACATGACGAGCACGAACGCGTGATCGGTGAAACAATCCAGTGTGTTGCCGGTCGGGCAAAAGTGATGGCGA
>JAGQPO010000032.1 GCA_020426665.1 Planctomycetales bacterium | reverse complement strand
TTGATGTCGCTTGAAAGCTGAAAATATCGGATCGTCGGCAAACTGACCGCACCGGCGCGTCCGAACAGATCCAAACGATCCAGCGTCGCGTGAGAAGGACTACAGTCGATCTGATATGTCTGTACCACACGACCGAAACCGTTGAACAGTTCACATCGAACGGTGACGTCCGACCCCTGGTCCTTTTGCCGCGCCAAAGCGTCTTCGAATACGGAAACACCGCCTTGTTGGTCTTCGACATCAAAAATCGCGTCGTTCGGGATTCGCAATACCAATTTGCAGGGCGTCGCCTGATCCGCCGCCGTATGGACATCAAACACCAAAGACTGATCATCGACCAAATAGACGCGCGACCGACCAAGCTGCGGTTCAAGCTCGATCGGCACCGCCGCCGACGACTCCGACAACTCTGACGGCATCCAGCTCACCAGCGCACGCGCGGAAGAATCGGACTTTAAAGTCAACAGTCCTCCGCAAACAGGAAAATTGACGACACCGCCGACATCCGAGACTGAATCTCGTGACAATCCGTCTGCTGATACACCACATTGATATTGAATCGTGACACCACCATGCTTGAGCGCATCGATTGATGAAGACGCATCGATAACCATGGAGGTCACTATCTGCAAGTTTCCAGGCTCGCGCGGCACGCAATATGAAACACTTTGCTGTGGATCGACGACCACTCCGGCAATTTCTGGTCCTGCGTCGGACTGTTGATGCTGTGAATTCGAACCTTGCATCTCGTGACTATCGTCCAAGAAAAACAGTGTTTCGGTTTCAAAGTGATTGTGTTTGACCGACGGCATCCACATCAGACGCAGCAATTCGTTGCGTTCGTCAATCGAAAGCAATTCGCTCCCAAAAACGCTGTTTGCACACAACCGCTCCCTTTGTCGCGTACTCATCCGAGCCCACGTCTTTTCGCGATCATGCTCCGGTCGTTCCACTTGATCAAACACACGAACATAAACAGATTCAACGGCAGCGTCACGTCGTCCCAGCCGTAATCGCAAATAGCACGGATGATTTGTTGCCTGTGGCGTGAACTGCATGACCTTGGTCTGGGCCACGGCGACCCCGGGCTGGTCCAGGGAAATCGCGAAATGGTATTCACCGGTCTCCGGATCGACCCATTGGTCCGTTTGACTGCGAAAATGATACGTGGATCGCTCCAGTGGCCGTTTCGCCAGGTCCAAGAGTTCATAATCCACGCCATACCGCCATCCGCTTCGCGGGTCCTCCAACGGCCGCAAAATCTCGTCTTCAACGACTGCATCGGTCCGTGAAACGACCGCGTTGGTCATCACACGAACGCGACGGGAACCTTGATTGATTTGAAATTCCGTCCATTGATCCGACGAAATCCTGGTCGCCTCACGGCGTTTCATCCCTTGTTGAAATACCGAGGGGCGTCGCGCCAATCGAAGGTCATTTTGAACGTCTATCGCACTCCAAATCGCTCCCCGTGCCGCGACAACGATCAATAAACCGACCAACCAAGGGAATAGAACACGAAACCGAATCATCGCACTCCCTCCCCTTGCATCGGTTGTGTGACTGGCGCTATCCCTACCCCTGGCAGCGACACAAAATCTCTCAGTTCCCCGGCGTCCCCCGATTCGGCACCGAAACGCAACCACCGAGTCTTTGATCTGGCAAAGTACCGAATGCGACTTTCGTCGACCTTTGGTTCAAACGCGATACGATTGGAAATTGCACCTGTCAAATTAACGATATCCGGCGCGGCGTCCCGCCCCGTCTCGATGCACAGGAACGCCTGACCGGAAACCTGATCGATGACTCGCCGCAATCGATACTGGGGATACCGGGCAACCAACCCATGCAGCAGCACCACATCATTTGTGCGAGTGAACGTTAACAGGTCGCGAACAAATTCAACATCCAGCGATGCACTTCGACTTTCACGCTGAAACCGTCGGGCGATGTCGCTTGCCAAGTCGACTTGAATCGATTCGATTCCGCAAACATCGAACTGGTCCGCAGATGAGTCGTTGGATGCCTCATCGGAGAAACGTCTGCGCAGAGACGGCGACAACCATAAACTGATCGCTTCCTTGTTCCGTGCCGATTGCGTCGTCGTGGCCTGCAACAACATTCCGATTTCGTAACCTGCCGTGTCGATTTGGCCACCGACCAGTGCAATGGTTTGATCGTCCGTCGCCAGCTGCCCCAACAGCAGTCGCTTCAAAGGACTCAGTTGATCGATTTTTTTTGCGCCGTCGTCACACGCAACCACGATGTCCGCCTGGACCGGCGCGGTGATCGCCCTGGCTTGGACGATCAAGAACGGCCGATCTCCCAAATGCCGCAATAATTCGTGTCGGACCAAATTGAATAAACTCGTACGATTCCGAGATAGTGAAATATCGGCACGATGATCCGAATTCGCATGCGGGTGGGCACCTGCCAAACTCAGGACGCTGCCACGTGGATGTTCGAACAAATTAATTCCGAAATCGATCGAATATCGCTCCAACAATGGCCTGGGGATTTCAATCGCCACCGAATCCACCATACCGATTCGGAACACATAGGTCCCCCAACCGCGTCTGACATTCGCGTCGTCTTCGACAAGAACCAACATCACGTCCTTGGTGTACGGATCCGATACGACATCTAATCGATATCCCAACCCGCCGGCCGCGCTGTTAATCGCTGCAATTTCCGCCCACGCCGATTCGGACAAATTCATTTCGCCGTGATGATCAATGGCCCTTTCTTCTGACGCTACTTTCAATGTCGGCGAAATGACTTCTTGGGCCATGAACAACATCTCGTCGACGGTCGCGGGTCGAAACTGCTGGGACGACTTTGGCAAGATCCTTGCTTTGGCGGTTTGCAGATAACTGCGCAGCGGCATCCGATGGATTCGCGCCGCAACATCCTCTGAACCGCCAACATTTGACGCCGGCTGGTCGATCGCTTCATCGCCGTTTCCGAAATAGCCGACACTTCCGACCAATTGACGACGGTCCGAACGGGACAAAAACCACTCCAGGACTCGCCCCGACGATTGGTCCCGCAGCACGTTGGCCAGTGGGCTGGACTGCCAACGGATTTCGAAAGGTGCCGCGGCGGTTCGCAACATCGCCAGCGACATTCCATCGGGAATCCCACGATGAACGTACATTCGACTTTGGACGTCACCCAGATCCATCAACTCAAGCCGATCAAGTCCTTCTGAGTCTGCGATTCGACGATAACCACTTTGTGTATAACCACGAATCTGCAACAGATCCTGATCGGCGAACACCTGCTGAAAGACGCTGAACATCGTTTCTCGGACGCGCAAGACATCGCTGCTTCCGTCCAAGTTGGTATTGCGTTTCGCTCCCGCGACCGACAACGATCGCGCGCCCGTCAATTGCATCGCCCGAACACCGCAATCCAGTGTCGCCCATTCCAACAGCGGAGCGGGCACTTGAACACCGAGCGATGTTTCGGGATCCAAATCGACAACATAGATGCCCCAACCCGCAGTCGGCGATCGCTCGGTCAAATACAAATACTTTCTCTCGACCAGTGAAATCCGATAGTTTAATTCGGACATTTGCTTGACGATCGAGTCCAACTCCACGCTCCGGACCTGAGGCGAAGCCCCGGATAAAGTCCACGTCTTTAGCTGCTCCAGTGCACTTCGAAAAGCGGCTAACTCGTCTGCCGAAGGAATGCGGTAACTCTCCGGACGTTTCTTTTCGTACAACAACACACGATCGGCTCGCAATTGGTCCATCAACCCCTGTGCCGAGACCTCCAATACGGGTTCCGCACGTTGATCATCGTCCGAGCCGTGTGTGATCATGCTCATCAAATCCATCCGAGGACTGCAAAGCAGCGCAAAACCGATCAGACTGCCAGCCACCGCCCCGGCCAGTGAAACATGGACGGTACCGATCAACATCGAAATCGGTCGCTTCTTGTCATGGATTTTGACGGCCATCAAAGTCGTCAATAAGTATCCATATCCGAATGCATCGGTAAGCTGGACGTTGGGCCAAATCGCCGGCAGCAAGTGGCACAGCACCACGCGGTAAAGGAAACAAACGGTAAAAAAGAAACTCAGCTTTCGCGCACCTTCAATGGTTGCCCCCTGGAAGATCGGAAGCTTCATGATCCACTGCCCGGCTAGCAGTACGATAATACATTCAAAACCGGACACCACGATTTTCGCGGGCTCGTACCACAACAACCCCAACAACGCGGGGACCAAAATGCCGTTAAAATCCCAAGCGTAACGCAGGTTGATCCACGAAGCCAAATAGGCCGTTGTGATCACCAATATGTACGCCTTGGGACTGGCCAACAACGAAGACGTGATGTCCTCGTAAAGCAAATAGAGATTGCCGACCGAAAAATTTGTGTACGGAACCAACACCCAAGTGACCAAGAAATACGTCGCGCCGACACAGGTCATCAAGGGTGGTAAACCGCGAACGACACCCGGCTTCCAAAAGTAATTTGCAATCAACGCGACAATGATCAATCCAAAACTGTGCAAGTCGTTTTGATAATCGAAATCCAGTCCGTATCGAGAGACGATTACCTCCCCAGCGATCGGCAATAAAAATCCATCCAAAAGTGCGCGGACCAGAACACTGACCAGCAGGATAAAGAAAAACCGGTCACGTCCGAAAAAGCTGCTCCAATAGCGCAGCCCCCGAGGCCACTCGGAACACGCAACCACGATCGCGTAAACCAGAATTGATTCGAAAGTAATCACAGCAACGGACAACGGTCGCGTCATCAACAACGGGGTCAGGTAGCCGGGAACAACCAGCCCGGACAACGTCCATCCGAAACGCAAGTTGAAAAACGCGCCGACCATCACGCCAATCCAAACGGTTGTCGTGACGGTCAATGCCGAAGAATCAAATGGAAACAATGGCAATACAAAATCGCTCATCGTTCCGCTCCTATGATCCCTCCAGCTTCCACCATTCCATCGGATCGACCAGGCGAGTTCGCGAAGGTCGGACCGACGGCAATCGGCCGGGCCGCGTCCCGTTGCGATCGGTTTGCCTTGATCACCAGCCGTACCGCGACGCGAAAATCATCGCTGCCCCGGACATGAAGACTTCCACCCCATGCCTCAACTTGCCTAGACGCGCGGTGAACTTCGTCCGCCACTTCACTCGGCAAACCATCCAATCCGGCTCCGCTGTGATCGTTTGAAATCTCCTGATCGACCGCCCCCAACAAGACCCTGGGGTCCACACCCGACGCATACAAATCACAAACCACTCGATTTCCAACGTCCGAAATACACAGTGTCACCGTTTCGCCTGCGACCGCGTCCGCAGCGACGCACTCGGTGAGCGTCCGGAATAGACTCGCCAAGTAAAATGGATTCAGATGCCCGACCGGAAGCTGATCGCATCGCTCGACGACCAACGCCATGCCATTGGATTCGACAACCAGACGACACACATCGATCGCATCCCCCAACACCGAATCCATCGGCAATGGCGCCGCCCGGTCTGGAGAATCGGAAAACGTGACTTCCTGTTCCTGACACAGCGAAATCAACTCGCCGACGTGGTCTAATAATTCTGTCCAATCTGCCGGGAACTCGTTCCCGCTAGTGACTGAATTGTCCAAATACGCGGGATCGGCAATCGAGGGGATGTCCAAACATCGTTCCGCGCGTCGCTGGATTTCCAGACGCTGGTGGTTGGTAAACGCGCGTTCCCAATTCCATGCATCGGCGAACATTGACGGCGAGATCAATTCAATGCTCATCGCGCGCGCATTTAAACCAAGTTGGTCTTCGCCGTCGCGTGCCAGGGGGCGGATCGACAGAATGGGAGCCAAACTCTCGCCACAGGACGGTTTGCAAAACAGGTTCTCGCCACGTTGCTGCAGCACGATCCGGCGCACCAAATTACTGCATTCCTGTCGTGACCTGCCCGTTACCTTTTGCAACCAATCGAGCGCGTCGAACTCGTTCAACGATTGTCCGCTACGCTGCAATTCGTTGATCATTCCGGTATTTGCCTGAACCACTCGCCCGAACGGATCGCAAATCGCGATCGGATTGTTGGCCATCTCAAAGGCGCGTTTCCACATCTCATCAGCTGATTTTGCAACCGAATTCGATGTGACGATTGAATCCGCCATCCACTTCTCCGGCAACTGTGCAATCCGCGATAGTGATGATCCGCGATGCGTCGACGGCAGCGATCGCTCCCGCTGCTTGGCCAGATGGGTCGCCAGTTCGCTTGCAAACTCCATTGCCTGTTCGGCAAACGCGTCCCATCCGGCAAGCCGACTGGTTTCAACTTCAATCACCACCAAACCGATCGTTTCCGATGCGATCAACGGAACCGCAAACTGCGTTCGCTCTTTCTCACAGGCCCCGGAAAGACTGTCCTTTGCCGCCGTTTTGGTAAAAAACAATTCTTTGGTTAATCGCGTCGCCGTCTTTTGATCAACCGCATCACGATAGGGCATACGAGTGACGTCTCGGCGGCGCTCGCCGATGTCTGATGCATCGGCACCCGCCATCGAACGGACGATCAAGTAGGTATCACCCGATTCCAACTCCAACAGCGCGACCCGAGTGGGTGCAAACAAGTCGTACCACGCATCGGCCGCCTGCTTCCATTCGTCTGCCGTTTCATCACGACTGATCGACGCCGAATCGACCCTAACCGCATTGGCACTCGCCTCGCTAAATCGCCGATCCAGCGCCGATCGAAGAATCTGGAATCGCTGGCGCGTTACCAACACGTGTGATCCGATCACTGTCGATAACATCGCCGCCCATGGCAATTGGATCGAGAACCAATTCAGTGACAGGAACACGACTCCCATCGTCATCGGCACCGACACGACAATGCACCATACCCACCATCGAGCGTTCAAATTGCGATAGATCTGTACCCACAGAATCGATGACAAAAGGATCAGCAACGCATTGATCGGCATTGCCGTCATGTCGATCCAATCGCCCGCGATCAGACATCGCACGATTTGGCCGCGCAATTCCAGTTCGTCGACGCCTCTGTCACGCACCGTCGGAATGTGGAAGACGTCGCCTTGACGATACGTCGTACCGACAATGACCGATCGACCACTGACCATCTCGGGTACCAGTTCCTTGTTGATCACCCGCGCTGAATCCACGCGGGGCAACGGACTGGTAAATCGAATTTTTGCCTGCTTCGACGGCGCGGCTGCCAAGCCATCTGAATCGACACCAAGCGACCGCTTTGCAACACATTGCTCAAAGGAACAATCGGACATCTGACCGAATCGACGTTGGACGCCTTGACGGCCGATGACCGATCTCGGTGGATTCCCATCGAAATCCGATTCGTACAATACGATACCGTTGTCACGGGTACCCTCGTGCGCCGCTTCGACGCCGGCAAGCGGACCGACCACCGCAATGGACTTCGCGCCTAATTCCGTCAACGTTTCAACTAAAGTCGCCAGGTCTTTTTCGCCGATCTGTTCCGGCTCGTCCGCGGCACTAACAAGCAACACCTGATTGCCGACCGGCAATTGCACCAGTCGCTGCCAACGGTCAACCACCCAATCGTCGAAGGGAACAAGAACCGTTGTTGCATGCATTCCCCACACAACCAATGCAATCAGCATGGTCAACGCGATACCGAAACGGTCAGATCGTTGTGTAACGGTGGGCATATCAAAGCGAAAGGCGAGAACAGCGTCGGAAATGTGATCACTGCCGATTCAATGCCTAGCTTTGCCCCAACGATGTTGCCCAAAAACAACGCACTGGCCCCCGCGTTGTCTGCGTCTGCCCATCAAGACGATCGGTTATGCCGATCGTGCGGGGAAGGAAGGAGGATGAGACCCCGTTTGCTGCCCTGGAATCAAAAAAGGGGAAGGGGGTAGTTTTAAAACTACCCCCTTCCCCTTTTTGTGATGTTGCCTCCCCGCCCCATGTCG
>JAGQPO010001208.1 GCA_020426665.1 Planctomycetales bacterium | reverse complement strand
GGCTCAGCGTTTGGCTCAAATTCTGAGCCAAGGTATTGGGGAGTTGGCTCAGATTCTGAACCAAGCAGTCCTTGATACAGTTGGTAATTGATCACTTTTAGGATCGTGAAGTTGCCGTCGTGTTCGACCTTCTCGATTGCGCCAAGTTCGATCAGTTCGTTGATGCGGTGGTGTAACGTATTCCGTGAAGGCGGCTTTGCTCCCGACCGGTACAAATAGTCGCCAAGCTCCCGCTGGACGCAGGCTACGCAACCGACCTCGATCCACCGCCGGCGGTACCGTGTCCGCTTTCGATTGGCAAGCATGATGAGCCGCATGAAGAAACCGAATGTTTCATCCGCGGAGGCTACATCGCTCGACAGGATCTTTCGATGAAGCTTGACCCAGCCATTCATCGCTAAACTTCCAGTGCCATAGCGATACGATCGATGGCGGCCTCGTAGTGTCCCGATGACGCGATTGATGGCTGCCCGCAGTCCCAGCCGACCAATGCCGTTAGTTCGCGTTTAAGACCCTCGTATGCCAACCATCGATTGCGGTAGCGACGGCACGCTCGTGCTCGGCGCTCTAGATTGATCAGCCGGGGCTCGAGTGCCGTCATTGCTTGCCAAGTTGCCGGTACAGGCTTTGGCGGAACAATCCGAAAAGCGTTTTCAGTTGCCGATTGAACGCGATTTGTTAGACTCATTGTTGATCCCTGTGATTGCTGGTCCGTCGTCGAAAACTTGACCAGTTGTCGCCCCAAGCCGGGTGCCGTCCCGGTTTGTGGGTGACGTTCTTGTTCACTCCCACAGACGCATCCGTCCGTCTGTCGGTCTATGGCTCCCCGGTTTGAATCACACGCACGAGCCGTCTGTCATCAGGCCCGCATTCGTTGTGACTAAAAGCCGGCAGCCTCCAGCTCTTCATTCGCGCGGGACACCGCAGACAAATCTGTGGGGCCCGTTCGGTCGCGCCTTGGGCCGCAGCGGTAACCGAATCAAAGAATTCGCGGAGCCACTCTTCCGTGGTCCGCTTGTGTCCGCCGGCGTAGGCGGTGCGAAGCTTTACACCTTTGAGGCCGCGTGACGCCCATCGATGCAACGTGGCAGCGTGGCAGCGTGCGGACGCTCTCCCGTAATCTTTTCGACGATACAGGCCGCCGCCGAAACTCGGACCATTCGGAGCGGATCGGAAGGTGGTAAAGCAGAGTTTCGCTTGCAACGCATCAAAAAACCTCGCGTGATGGTGGTAGCCATCGCGTGAGGTTTAGTCGCACTGCGATGGCAGGATTGCCAACGCATGCGAAGATAGTAGACGAAGTAAAAATCCGTATGCTACGGTTGTGACACAGGCATGCGCGCATGCGTGGGTGAGGCGATTTTCATCGCGCGTTCACCTTTGGCTGTAACAGACACTCCTTGTGTATTTGCATTCAGCATGCCCATCTTTACCAGAGCCTCTCGAATACGTCGTGAAGAAGATCCGCCCCGCCCCAAATTCCTGGTATCGACGTCAGACGACGATACGAATACCCCATTGCGTGCGTTGCACTCAAACGCGGCCTGCAAAAAATCTCGCTGTTTCTCGGTCAGCTTAAAGTCAATCACCCGTTCTTCTTCGACCAAGCCCAAGGCAATCGCAACCGCCTCTATTCTTTCTGCCATTTCATCGCGAATTTTACAGAGGTGTTCTTCGTGTAACGCTTCTTTCGCAGCGTTTGAGATTCCGTACCGCAGCTTGACCTCAGACCGCGTGTTCTCGTAGGGCATCACTCGCGAGCTGAGTTGGAAACAAATTACTCGAAGCAACCCAGACTCAGCGAATCCATGGTCTTTCATTGCGTCGACCAACTCTAGAATTTCATTAGAAAACAGTCCTTGACTCGAATGCCGCATGATTTGCTCCCCAATACGGATAAGGATCTCGTCATACCACGCATAGAGACCTGAACAATCCATGCCAGCCATATCTCGTCTGCCCATGCGATTTGCGCTCTGCTCAATAAGATCACGCAGCCGATCCAGTCTTCGATCCATCCTTTATTTCCTCTACATTGCGGCAACGTGGCCGGTGATGGCGTAGAGAGATGCCACCGCCGGCGAACGTTGCCCAATCATCCGCACCGTCGCGCGGCGATTGTCTTGATCGTCAACGGCCGTCGCCATCGACGTCTTCAACCTATCCCGTTTTGCGGGCAACGTCACGGGCCTTTTCGGCATCCCGCTCGGCGTAAATCTCGGTCACATTTGCAGCGGAGTGCCCGAGGATCACTTGGTCCGCTTCCAACCCGAAATCCCTTCGCACTTCGGTTCCCCGAGTGTGCCTGAGTCGATTGGGCGACCAGCGATGGTCCGCTTGCCAGATCTTCAGCGCGTTGACCGTGAGCGGCTCGGCCGGTTTGAACGCTTCGTCGCAAGCCCTGTGAATCGCGCGGCGATAGCTGTTGGAATCGTATTTCTCGCCAGGCGGTCGCTTCGCTTTTTTTCCGGCCAATCCTGCACTCGAGAATCCCGGACGATTGCCGTATTTCAGCGGGGTGACTCTCGATTCGTGCTTTGACGCCAGCTGCTGTTTCACCGCTTCACGTGGCGAGAAGCAATGTTTGTCCTCGCCCCTCAGCAAGTAGGGAGCCAAAACGGCTTGGGCTTCGGGGCCGATATAGACGATTCGGTCGCGACCGTGATGTTCTGTCTTGTGACCTTCGGGCCGAAATTCCCAAACGTCACGGGTGCGGTCAACATCACCGGGACGGATCGAGCAGACCTCGGCGGGCCGCATCCCCGTCAACAAATGAACACGGATCATGTCTTTGACGACTTGGCACAGGTGCTCCATTGTTGCCTCGACGGTTGGCAAGTCGATGGGTTGGATCGGTGCGGTTTCGCGGGCTTGGGTTCTACCTTTCTTCAGACCGGGTAAAGTGGCCAGTGCCTGGACGATCTCGACCGGGATCAACTCTTCGGAAGCCGCCCAGCGGAATGCTCGAACAATCCGTTTGACGTTTTGGTTGATGGTTCCTCGGGCGTGGCCGGCGCGGACCCATTCATTTCGAACCGCCTTGAGGGCGAGCGGCCCGAACTCCGAGACGGGCCGAGGACCGTAGAGTCTCTTGACCGGTCGCAGGGCCGTCTTCATCGCCGACAATTCGGAGGTCGGCTTGCCGTCCTTCAGGTAGTACCCCTTGGCGTGCCTCCAGAATTTGCTGAGCGTTTCGACGACAGTGATCGGTCTTTGATTGTCGCGCGGAAGGGAGCGACCTCGGACCAGGTACTCGGCGATGATCCGATCATATTCGCGGATGCTGGCCTTGCTTCCATGCGGACCTAGGTAGATGTCTTCGCCGTCGATCGAAACGACGGCGTAGCAACTTCCGGTAACCGTTTTCTTGCGGTACTTGGGTACGGGCTTGGTGAGTTTGGGCATGCGGATGGTCTCCATGGGAAACCCAAAACGGTAATTACCGTTTTGGAACCTTGAGGAAACGCCGCACGCTTGCCACGCAAGCGGTAACCAATAAGCGGTTTCGGCTATAAGAAAAAAGACGTTTTTCAACCAGTCGGGCTGACAAGACTTGAACTTGCGACCTCTTGACCCCCAGTCAAGCGCG
>JAGQPO010001207.1 GCA_020426665.1 Planctomycetales bacterium | reverse complement strand
TGGCGCGAAACGGCTAATGTCAATCGACGTCCCCTGCGCACACTTCCACATCAAAACCCCACCCCCAATCCAAAAACGTGAGACGGTTCAAAGGGTATCCGCTGACTCGCTCGAGCGTTCGGGCCGCATGCAGCACGCCGATCCCTGCCCGTACTCTCGCGCGAAACGGAGTCCAATACAGCGAACAATGAAGGCCGGCGGCCGACACCGTTTTCCGCAGCAATTCAACCGGTTGACTCAAAGAAGATCGAGGGATCTGGGCAATCGTCTTCGGCACACGAATTAAACCAGTCTTTTCGGCTCCAGCACTAAATGTGACCAGCGACTGTTCGTTAACCCGACGCCGCGCATAAACGTCGGCCAATCAAATGAAACTTCCCACGACCACAATTCCACGCTCCGCAGGCATCATCGTTTGACACCGCGTCACGTGGTAAACTACCGTTTTGCCGTCGTGCCACGCCCCGATGATCCGATCCATGAATCCATCACGCACCATCTCCCAATTCGTTGGTCTGCTGCTCTTTTGCGGGTTCGTCGCCTGCGATCAACCCGCAAGGGATAGCTCCGAAGCGTCGCAGCGGCCCGGCGTCGGGCTCGCTCAAACCGGCAACGACAATATCACGCCGGACGAATCGCTTCCCATACGCGCGACGCAATTAACGACCACCCCACCGGCCGCTGCCCCGGTCGCGGCGACACCGGCCGACCGATTCGATTGGCCTCGTTTTTTGGGCAAGAACTTTGACGGCGTGGCCGAAAACGCCGACGTGAATTTGGACTGGACGGTCCCGCCGACGATCGCATGGAAGCTTGAAGTAGGCGACGGCTATGGCCTTGGCTGTATCGACAACGGTCGTTATTACCATGCCGACAGTATCCGCCAAGGCAATCAACTGATGGATCGATTGCGTGCTTTTAACCTGGTCGACGCGACATTGATTTGGTCTGTCCAGCGTCCGCTGGTCTATCGCGACATGTTGGGTTACGAAGCAGGACCACGTGGCACTCCGACCACGGATGGAAATTCGATCATCACGTTCGGGTGCGACGGGCTGTTGTCCTGTCGCGATGTTGTCGACGGTCGTTTGAAGTGGAGTGTCGACACGAGCGAAAAGTACGGCGTCGTTCAAAACTTTTTCGGTGTCGGCGCGTCGCCGCTGTTGTTAGATTCCAAGGTCATCGTTCCGGTAGGCGGCAGCCCCGCGGAAGACCAAGACGTCGCACCTGGAAGACTGGATCGAGTGATCCCTAACGGTTCGGCGCTTGTTGCATTTGACATCGAAACAGGCAATCCGATTTGGCAAGGTGGCGATGACTTGTCCAGCTACAGCAGTCCCCGCCCCATGCAAATCGGTTCGAAACCCGCCGTGTTATATTTTGCCCGGGAGCATCTGTTGGCGGTCGATCCTGCGGACGGCAAGATGTTATGGAAGCACCGGCACCGCGCCGACATTCTGGAAAGTGTCAACGCGATGATGCCGATCGTTGACGGACAAAATATCTTTATCAGCGAGTGTTACCAGGTCGGCAGTGTGCTGCTAAACGCGTCGGCGGATCCTCCGACCGCCATCTGGCAAGATCCACCTAGAGATCGCCGGTCTCAGGCAATGCGATGCCACTGGTCGACTCCCATTTTGGTCGACGGATACCTGTACGGTTGCAGTGGACGCAATAATCCCGATAGCGATTTTCGATGTGTCGAACTAGCGACGGGAAAAGTGCAATGGAGTGACGATCGTCGGGTTCGCACCTCCATCGCCCGCGCTGGCGAACACTTGATCGTGCTGGACGAAAAAGGAAAATTACAGATCATCCGCCCCAACACGGGGCGGCTGGATGTCGTCGCCGAATATGACTTCGCATCCGAGATTCAATGGCCATGTTGGGCGGCTCCCATCATCATCGGAAACCGCTTATTAATTCGTGGCGATAACCATGTGTTGTGCTTAACGATTCCGACACGATAGCAACGCTTCTCCGGCGCTAATGAACGTGCTAGGCTGCCGAGTATCTTTCCAACGCTCCCCTTTTTCCAATGTATCCATGCCAGACAACGAAGAACACGTACTTGTCATTCCAGCTTCGGTGATCGATTCGATCGGCCGCATCGACGGGTTCCAATCCGACGTCGAACGGTTTCTTGGGCCGATTCTACAGAGTGACCAGTTGTCATACCAACCACGGGGGGCAATGGAAATCGACCCAAGTTTCAAGCAATTGATTCCCTATGTTGTATTGGAATGGACCAACGACACGGGCCAGGTCATGGTGTTTGCATACACTCGCGGCGGCGGCGGTGGAGAAAAACGGTTGCACGCCAAGAGAAGCATCGGCATTGGCGGGCACATCAGCCGTGAAGACGGTGATGACGGAAAAGACGCTTACAGCACCGGGATGCACCGCGAAATCAACGAGGAAATTCAGTTGGGCGCCCAATACACCGAGACCCAAGAGGGACTGATTTATGACCCGTCTAACGAGGTCGGGCGTGTTCACTTGGGCGTTGTTCATCGCTTCGTGCTTGATTCACCTCAAGTTACCAGCAAAGAATCGGACCTTGCGGAAGGTTGTTTCGTTTCGATTGACGAGTTGCGGCAACAACATGATCAATTGGAAACATGGAGCCAACTAGCGCTGGATGCCCTTTATGCCTAGTGTGTCGCTCAGTTTAGATTTTTAGAGTTGGGATTGTAGCGGAAGTCGTCAAGACTTTC
>JAGQPO010001206.1 GCA_020426665.1 Planctomycetales bacterium | reverse complement strand
GAAAACCAATCGCCGCTAGACACCGGGGTTGCCAATTTGGAACGCGAACTTGAAATGTTCATACTCAACACCTCCGAAAGAAACGAGTTTGTGCGTCGCCGGATTAGCGATGTGCTCCAAGCTTGCAATACGTTCTGTCGGACTGAATTAGATAGACTCGACGGTGAAATCAAGAGCTTCGATTTAGACGTTGTCCAGCTCGAAGCGGATATGAACGAAGCTAGTAAGGCTGCAGAGACTTTGCGGTCCGAGCGTGATAGAGCACTCAAGTCGTTTGAGAAGAAATGGAACCGGCGCATTGCGCGTTTTGACAAAGACCTGATCCGTAACTCCGATCGAATCAGCGACGCGATCGTGGATCGCCTACGTGATCGTGGCTTTGTGAAGACATTGGCTGACAGCATGAAGCTTGGGTCCGAGGTTGCGAGGCGAGTGGACAACGAGATTTCTGCAACGGTGGCAGACCTGGACGAAGATCTTTCGTCGGTCGTTAGCGAATTGCACGACGACCTTGACGAACAACTCGAGATCTATCGCAAGCGGTGCAATTTGTCGAATGTTCCCACATCAATCGCTGCGGCAAGCGGTGGGGCAGTAGTGGCAGGAGCTGGTTTTTTTGGACTGACAAGTGTGACATCGGCTTTTGCCACTGCGAGTAGCGCTTGGGCCGCAGTAGGAACGGCCGGTGCCTCGGCGACCGGGGCAACCGCAAACGTGGGGGCAGTGCAAGCGACTTGGGCTTGGTTCTTTGGATCCGCGGCGACATCAAGCACCGCAGCTGTTACCAGCACGGCGACAGCCCAAGCGGCAGCCACATCAGCAGCCATCGGAGCAACAGTTACAACACTTGCGACCGCCGGCGGAGCAATCGCGGCCGTCTACATTACAAAGAAGGTGACGCACTGGGGCGTATCCGCAGTTCAAGAGAACCGAGTTCCTGCTTTGGTCGAGTCTGCCCTTAAAGAATCTGGAATACAAGTCGTGTCAACGCTAGAGAAACGTCGGGATTCAATTGTGGAGGAGTATCGCGACGTTGTGGACGGACTTGTTGAATGCCAGGAAGAAAGGATAGAGCAAATCATCGAAGCCATCAAAGCAAACGATCCCGCCGAAAAGGAACGGCGTCTGGAACGCAAAGAGCGGTTGGGGGCTTTCCTCAACGGGAACAATCGACTCGAGGTGAAGATGGCCGAGCTTCCAAAGCTGAGCGTCGCGAGGCCATAGAATGTCAATCGAGGACTACAAACTAATCGAGCACCTACATGTTGCGGTGCGTCGAAGCTTTGACAAGGCCGGGCTTTGCGATGCCCCGCAGGGGGTACGTGATAATCTCGAGATACTCCTTCGGAAACTAGGTCAGATCCGGGCATTCGAGAACGAGTCATCGCCAAGAAGGATCGGGATTTTCGGACCGCCAAATCGCGGGAAATCCACGCTGCTAAATGAACTGCTTGGTGCGAAAATCCTGACGACCTCACCGATCCCGATGACACGCACCGTCATCGAAGCTCATTCGGTGCCGCAGGCCTCCTTGGAAGCACCGTGGCACGTAGAAGTGATTGACGACGACGATTTCATACGCCCGTTTGAGCATTCGTCGGCAGAAGAGGTGGCCGCAACAGTACAGCAGTACGGTTCGCATCGCAACGGTGCATCTGAAGTCAGGAAGATCATCGTTCGCTCGGCGTTTGGCGAATCAAAGTTGATGAAACAAAACGGCATCTTGATTGATACTCCAGGTGCCGAGGTTGCGTTCAGCCAAGCCGATGGCGATCGCAGTGAGGACACGCGGCGGGCCGTCGAAATGTTAAAAGAGGTGCATGTCGTGCTTTTCTGCGTGCGTGCTGACCAAGTTGGCTCGGAGTCAGAGCGAGCGTTTTATCAGCACCACATGCGATTGCTTGACCCAATCAATATCGTCAACTTCAAAGACACAAGCACTGACGAGCCGATGTTGCTTCGTGAGACGGTAAAGAACTATGGATTCAAGCGAGATCGGATTCACCTGGTCTCATCGCGAGATGCACAGAAAGCTACGAACAAGAAAGAGAAGGAAGCGAGTGGGGTGCCCTCGCTTGAAGATGCGATTCTTCGTGAGTTGGCACGACTAACGCCTCACGATGGTTTTTTTTCTTGCATGAATGACTTTGGAAGTGTCTTAAAGAATCAAGCCCAAGCCAACGTTGATCTGTTGCCCGAGAAGGTACACCTGAATCGTTTTATTCGAGCAGCAGAATCAATTGGCTCTCGTGAATCCGAAATCGCAGTTGAGCGGATTAAACACATCATTTCCAGTTATCAATAAAGGGGGTCGTCAGCGACTTTCATGCCATGGGATTGTTTAGCATAGGAAGAAAGCGAAAGCTTTTGTTCATCGGGCCACCTCGATCGGGGAAAACGGTCTTTTTCTCAACCATGGTGGATCGACTTATCCGCCAAGCGAAAACGGACGGATGTTCATTTACCTGCATTCCAGATGGTCGTCATTCACATCAGTTCGTTCAGCGAGTAATTCAATCTCTTGGAAAGCAAGTTTGGCCGAAAGAGGGAGGTGCCACAGACGCGATTGGAGAGCTGACCTACCTGCTTACACATAAAGGATGGCTGTTCAACACGCAATATGTGCTTGCTTGTCGTGACTACGCAGGCGAGACATTCAATGCAGCGTACGGCGATCCAGAGACGCTTGAGTGCGATGTCGATGATGAGCAGGTGGAACGTTTGAGAAGTGAAGTCGATTCGGCTGATATCGTTTTCGTCATAGTCGACGCCGTAAGGCTGCAGAACGGCAGTTGTCCAGACATCGAAGACAGCCTTTTTGGCGTAACGGACGCCCTAAGAAAGAAAAAGGCATGGACCGCATTTGTATTGACTCAGAAAGACGAATTTGAAGTCGAGGATTATGATGCGGTGATCGCTCAATTGATTGATGACTATCCGAGCCTTTACGCAACGCTTCAGCAGATGAATGCGGAATTCTTCTGGGTATCTTCAGTTGTGGCGACAGCAAGCGTGGACGGGAGGCGTGTCCCACCGAAAAAGTACAAGTCGGAAGAGCACTCCATCGACTTGCTGGCTCCAATCAATTGGGCGTTGTC
>JAGQPO010001205.1 GCA_020426665.1 Planctomycetales bacterium | reverse complement strand
CCGAATGCGTCAGCGAGGGACCAGGAAGACGGGTATTGGCCGAACGATCCTTAGGTTCCGACGAAGCGATCGACCAGAGATCTCGCTCGCGCCACGTCATCGGTTCCCTGGACGACGGCGCGGCCGTCGCGAAACAGGGTCAGGTGAGTGGATTCGTCAAAATGCAGTCGAACGAAAAAGCGTGTCGACTGGACTGAGCCGACAGCTTGCCAGCGTCCGGCCATTTGTTCCAAATCGATCGACACACCCTGTTGCGGCGGACTGATCTGGACGGCATTTCGCCCGCACATCGCTGCATCACCGGCGGCGAATTTATCGCCGCGCAGGAATTCAAAGTTTCGTTGGACACAAGCGATGCAATGAGGTGAGAGTGACGGCGTCAAATCGATCTGGCGGATTTTGTTGTTCCAAAAATCAATCGCCAGCACCTGATCGGAGACGAATTGGCGGTTCGCCGAGATCCACTTGATCGCTTCGGTCACTTGCAAGCTGGCAATCGCGTGGGTGGCTGAACCAATCACGCCGGCAGTGTCGCACGTGTCGATGATTCCCGGCGGCGGTAGATCAGGAACCAGGCAACGGAAACAGGGGCCAGCGGAACCGTCAAAGAGTCGGACTTGGCCGGCGGCACCGACACAACCGCCGTGAACCCATGCGGTGCCGGTTGACAATGCCCAATCGTTGACCAGAAATCGGATCGGGAAATTGTCCGTTGCATCGATCACCAGATCCGTACCGCTCAAAACGCGTTCGATGTTTCCCGCGTTCAAGTCAATCACTTCAGGGACAAGTTCGACCAAATCGTTAATTTGTCGCAATCGACGGCACGCCGCGTCCGCTTTACTGACGCCGGCTCTCGCATCATCACAATCGAACAAAGATTGTCGTTGCAGGTTTGTCCACTCGACAACATCGCGGTCAATGATTCGAATCCGGCCTACGCCGGCGCGGCAAAGTAATTCCGCGGCGACGGTACCGAGCGCCCCGCAACCCAGCACGGCGACATCGGATTGTTCGATCCGATGTTGCCCGTCGTGGCCGATTCTTGCAAATTGACGTTGGCGTGCGTAACGATCTGGGGACGGTTGGTTCACAAAAAATTCTAAGCAGTCGACTGGTGCAAGGATATTGAAAGATTTCGTAATGGCCAATGTAAAGTATCTTCGTGAACGTGCCGAGTTGCTTCGCGAAACGCGGCTTTTTTTTGATCAGCGCGGTTTTATCGAAGTTCAGCCGCCCTGTCTTTCTCGCGATTGTGTGGTCGATGCGTACCTTGATCCGGTCACCGTGGACGCGCGCGACATGATGATTTCCGATCCACGAATGCCCGAACGGTTCTACCTGCAGACCTCACCGGAATCGGCGATGAAACGTTTGTTGGTCGACGGTGCCCCGTCAATCTACAGCGTCGGCCCTGTTTTTCGAGGTGGCGAGTCCGGCCGATTGCACAACGTCGAATTCACGATGCTGGAATGGTACGAACTTGGCGGTGACGTCGAATCGGCAATGTCTCTGACCGGCGATTTTGTCTCCCAGGTGCTCGGTGCCGACGGTTGTGATCGCGTCACCTATCGTCGAGCGTTTCGTGATCACATCGGTGTGGATCCGATTGATGCGCCGACCGAGCAGTTGCGCCGACTTGTCGAATCCGAGGACCGTTCGTTGGCTGATTCCATTGGTGATGATCGTGACGAACTGTTGGACGTTCTACTGTCCACTCGTATCACGTCACAGCTTGGAATGGATCGTCCGCTGTTGTTGACGGAATACCCTCTTGATCAAGCAGCGCTCGCAAAACCATCCGAAACGGATCCGTCGTGCGCCGCAAGGTTTGAGTTGTACGTGCGTGGCGTTGAAGTCGCCAACGGTTATGACGAGTTGTTAGATGCAGAGGTGATGCGCGCTCGGTTCGACAAGAATAACTGCATTCGAGAACAGACCGGACGCGACCCGTTGGTTGCCGAGACGACTCTGGTCAAAGCGATGCGGAGAGGCTTGCCGGCATGCAGCGGAGTAGCCCTTGGTATTGATCGATTGCTGATGTTGCGAGTGGGTGCCGAGACGATTGACGACGTTCTGCCGTTCATGATTTGGAACGCGTGACCAGCTTCGTCAATCGTGAATACCCGAATTCGGTTGGCCGCACAGATTGCCAAGAATAGGCAAAAACACGTCAAAATGCTTCGCGATTCTAATTTGGTGGTTACAATGTCACCAGTGCTTTGGTCCAGGTAAAGCCTTCGGTTTGCCCGCGGAAATGGGCGTCCCGAGGATGAGAGCGGGCCAAAGGCACCAGCCTCAAAACAAAAGGATCTGCTGATGTCTGAGACGCTTGTGCCCGGTGAAACGCAGCCCGTTGGGAGTTCATCCAAGGACCGTTCCGCTACCCGAACCGCCGGCCGTTTGGCGATCAACGCGGCCTTCTTGCAGGAAATTAAGGAGGATAACCGGCAGCTGAAGACGCTGTGGGATCGGTTGCTTCCGATGCTGTCACACCATCAAACGGCCAAAAATCATTGGCCTGAATTGATAGCAGACTTTTCCGATTTGCGTGATCAGTTGGCGATCCATTTTTCGCTCGAAGAGGCTTACGGCTACTTTGATGATGCCGTCGACATCGCTCCACATTTGAGTTTGACCGCCGAGTCCTTGAAAGGACAGCATACAGAACTATTTGCCCAGGT
>JAGQPO010001204.1 GCA_020426665.1 Planctomycetales bacterium | reverse complement strand
CAGTCAAGAACGACCCCCAGCATAACTGGTCTCAAAGGCGAATTGCTCGCGGATCGGGGATCAGCCGCGATGCAGTCGCCCGTCATTTGTGTTTGTAACGATGGCAGGCGGATGTGAGAGACTACCAATGCTTGGTCGGAGGGTGGATCTCTGGTGAGGACCAACGCGAGCACCAAACCAAATGAAAACTCGAAGTGTGTCGGTGTCGCCAGATGCCGCCACACTGATTAAGTCGCGGGGATGCAAATTCCATTATCCGCTGAACCAGGTTACAACCGTATTCACGCTGCGTTTTTCGAATAAGAATATTTTCCGTGAAATCGTCGGACCGATGCCTCTCACATCGCTCGTGACACGACGATCCGCCGAATGTCATTGGCAACTTCATCAATCACATCGTCCCAATGGTTACGCTTGGACTGACGATAAATTCTCATCGTCGGATACCACGGCGAATCTTCTCTGTCGAGTAGCCAACGAAAATCAGGCGCGAAAGCGATCATCAACCAGACCGGTACTCCAAGGGCACCAGCTAAATGCGCGACCGCCGAATCTGTTGTTACCACCAGATCCAGGTTGTTCATGATCGCCGCGGTATCCATGAACGGTCCGGCATTTTCGTCAATCCTGTCTCCAAAATCGATGATTTCTATCCCGGCATCAGGACAGACAAGCTGTTCGCTGCCCGTCCCTTTTTGCAAGTTGATCAATCTCACGTTCGGTAAACAAGCCAACGGTGCAAGTCGTTTCAGCTCTATTGAACGATTGCGGTCACCCTCATATTTTGGATTACCCTGCCAAGCGATCCCAATTCGGAAGCCGTCGATTTCACGCAACCGATCATTCCACTGTCTTACGAGTTGCTCGCTTGCTTGCAGGTAGGGGACTTCGCGGGGAATCGTTTTCCTGTTAACGCCTAGAAGCCCCGGAAGGCTCATCAACGGAACGTGCACATCATAGTGGGGAACTGGGCGGCCACGCGGTATCACTAAATCAATGCCATGACAGCTTTTCAATATCTCCGCAAGTGGAGGTTGGCATTCCATTAGCACCGTTCCACCGCTTCGTTTGACGACTTTTGCAAAGCGGGCGAATTGTATCGTGTCCCCAAGTCCTTGTTCAGCACACAGCAAGATCGTTCGGTCGCCGAGCGGTTCGCCGCCCCAGCGTTGGTGTTCATCATCACGTGTTTCGTAACCAGGACAACGCCATCGCCACTCGTATTGCAACCATCCTTCTTCGTATTGTCCCTGAATCAACAACGACCGCGCAAGATTCAAATGGGCTTCGGCATAGTCGGGACGCAATCGCAGCGCCTGGCGATAGTAGGTTGCCGCAGTCTGTGGCCGTGCCAGCCGCATCGAAGTAACACCAAGGTTGTTAAAAGTCTCTGCCGCGTTGGGACCAAAGCTTAGCGCCCGTTGTAAATGTGCGACTGCTTCTTCAAGTTTGTCTTGCTCCAAGAATGCGAGCCCCAGATTGCCCCAGGTTGAAGCCGAATTGGGATCGAGTTCCAACGACTGTTGAAAGCTGATCGCCGCTTTGTCGGGCCTGCCTTGCTTGCCACGCACGACGCCAAGGTCATGGTGCAATATGGCGTTTCGGCTATCGAAATGGAGCGCCTCGACAAGCGCCTCTTCAGCCGAAGAGAGTTGATTCAACTTGATCAAGTCAACAGCCTTTCGCCATCGTTCCGCGGCACCCGCCCGGTCGTGTTCTTTGACGGAAGAGATCCTTTGACGCGATTCGATCATTCGTTGTGGCAAGGCATCCGAAATTTTTCGAAAGACGCTGACCCAATCGTCCGGCTCGGTCTGTCGGAACAAACGCATTGTCGGATACCACGGCGAATCTTCGCGCCCGTGCATCCAACGCCAATCGCAAGCAACCGGTAAGGCAACCCAGACCGGCACGCCTAAACTTCCGGCAAGGTGAGGTAACGCAGTATCAGACGTCACGACCAAATCGAGGCAACGCATGATTGCGGCGGTATCCATAAATGGCCCAGATTCGTCGTCTAAGTCTTCGAACTGGACGATATCAAATTGTTCCGCAACTTGGGTGAGTTGTTCCGTGCCATGACCTTTCTGTAGACTGATTAGGACAACACCAGGAATCTGGGCGATCGCCGCAAATGACTTCAGCGGAATGGATCGATGCCGGTCACCACGATATTCCGGATTGCCTTGCCAAGCGATGCCAATCTTGTAGCCCTCGATATTCGACAATCGAGACTTCCATCGTTCGACAAGCAGTTTGCGCGGCGATAAATAAGGAACCTTCGCCGGAATCGTTCCCAGTGATGTATTCAGCAATCCTGGCAAGCTGAGCAGTGGGGCGTGAAAATCAAACTGTGGCAACGGATCTCCAACCGCAACCAGTTCATCGACGCCACAACCACTTTCTTGCAACAGTGTCATCAATGGTGGCTGAATCTCCGCGATCACCACCGCCCCCATCCGTTTCAGTTCTTGTGCATACCGGATGAACTGGATGGTATCACCCAGTCCTTGTTCGAAATGAATCAGCAACCTTTTACTCGCCGGACTGGACCCGTCCCACCGTAATGAGTCGGGGTACCGCGGTCGCAATTGCTTTCCACGCCAACGCCACTCGTACTCGATCCATCCGGCTTCAAAATCACTTAGCGCCAATCGATCAAGCGACCGATTCATATGCGCCTCGGGATAATCCGGGCGAAAATGTAACGCCAGGTTGTAATAACGCATCGCCTCTACATGCCGGCCGCTTTGGACCAGTGCGATTGCAAAATTATTGTATGCTTCGGCATAGTCGGGACGTAGTCGCAGCGCCTTGCGAAGTGAAACGACCGCATTACCGGTTTCACCGATTGACCGCTGAGCGTTGCCCAAGTTATTCCAGGCGGCCGCATAGTGTGGATCGATCTCCAACGCCGCAAGGTAAGACTCGATCGCCGCATGAAATTCACGCTTTGTCGCCTGCGCTACGCCGAGATTATTCAATAAGTCGGGTGCACGCTTCAGCTCGACGGCTCGCTGCAGCAAATCGATCGCTTCGTCGGCTAAGCCTTTACCTTCCAACAAGACGCCGAGATTGTTCAATGCCTCGACAAAGCCTGCATTCAGTTCCAAAGACTTTCGATAAG
>JAGQPO010001203.1 GCA_020426665.1 Planctomycetales bacterium | reverse complement strand
ATTGGCCTGGTTGTATTCAGCGGGTGTCGTCGGGTTGGTTGGGCCGACCGTGAATCGATTGTTAAACAGTTGGTTGTAACTTCCGTGGACGTTCACATTGATCTTGCCATCCATGTCCTCGATCAAGAACGCCACCATCGGCTTGAGTTGTTTTCCGTCCGGACCGGCAACCACCGGCAAATTGAAATCAACCCAAATGCTGTCCGGCAACCCATCGCCGTCATTGTCAATGTCCCATGGTCCATTGATCAACCATGTCGCGAGTTGTTGGATTTGATTGACCACCTGGGGAATTGGAGCCTGCAGGTCAATCGTTTGATTCAGGATCGCAACGGGGTTCGTCCCAGTGAATTCGGGCGCTCCGTCGAACGGGTCACCGTCACCGTCCATGTCGTTGGCCAATGACGCGGCGTACGCGTGGGGAAAATTAAGCGGTCGCAGGGTGGCACGCCGAAGTCGCGTGACCAGATATTGCAACCTCAGTAAATCGTTCGGCTGTGGACTGCCCACACGTGCTCGGATGTCGGCAAAGGTGACCTCCTGATAGGGAGGCATCGTGCTGTTGGGATCAAGCGCATCGCCGGGAATCCGAATCGGCGAATTCATCAAGTAATTGATGACCGCGGGACGGTGAAACGAGGGGATGATCAACTGTCCCATTTGCTGGTTCAATCGAGCCGCATCGACACCTGAGTAGACCTGGTTGGTGTTCGTCAAAATTGCGTGGCGATGGTCGCTGGGTTGCCAGGCCAGAAAGATGTTTTCCAAGTCCGCCGCATCCCAAGCTTCGTCGAACTCTTGCGGCAAGTTTCCGCCTTGGTAAATGTTGCCGGTCAATCGAGAATTCAACGTGAATTCGATTTCCGCGTTGGGATCCAAAGAGCCAGCCCCGCGTATGACTCCGGTCACGCCGGCCGGATTAGCGCCGCGGCCGTTGAAGACCGTTCCGTTCAAAACGAATCGGTATCCAATATCATCGGATCCCGGATAACCCAAAACCGGGTTTCCAGGAACACCCGCCTGACCGTCGGGACCGGGATCAAATAGCAATCGGTTCGGATCATTGGCCGCGACGTCATACAGGTTTTCGGCGATCCCGTTGATCATGATCGTTTCATCACCGATCTCGGACAGATCGATGACAAAGTTACCCGCCAGTGCGTATTCGGGAGAATTGTTAACGCTCAAACCACCGTCGGGTGTTCCGTTGTCAATTCCAAAGGATCGCACGACGCGAAACGAAATGTTTGCCAGCGGGCCTTCTTCAAAAGTCAAAATACGACCCGCGAACGCATCATCCAGGTAGGGTTTCAAGACTTGATAACGCGGGCCAGTGACCTGGGTGATCGGAGTGCCGTCACTGCGTCCCGGCGGCGCGGCAACCGAAACCGGGTTTCCGTCGTAGTGCCAGTAGGCCATGTTGGTCGGAAATTTGAACAACGTGGTGCGTGGCTGATTGTTCGGCAGCAACGGTAACAGCAGTTGGCCTGCCGCAACCTGCGGATAAACGATCACGTCGTACGGTGCCAAAATCGAACCGCCGCGACGGTGACCGACTCGCATCTGTTCGCCATCGATCCCGTAAAAGTCCTCCATGAAACTGTTCTTGAAGGCGGCACTTTTGTGATCGTCCGTTCCAACAATCAACTGCAACACCGCCGCGTCGATCGGCGGCGCGGCCAACAGTTCCGTGTTGCGACGTTGCTCGCTGGCGCTGGACGATTGTGAAACCTGAGAACTAAAGACGACAAAGCTCACGATCAATACCGTGAACAGTGACAACATCCCGAGCACGATCAACAGAACCACGCCTTTGGATCGACGCGTCCTGCTTTGCAGCTTTCTTACAAGCAGAGTCTTTTCGAGCTGAATAGTCTTCTTTGTCATAACGCCTTGTCCCGCAATTCGCATTCGGCACTGCCGGTTACATCCAATCCGTTATGGAATGTCTGGAAGTTCGTTGGCGAATCACTTCGTTGAAAAGATGAGTCTCTTCTGGGGACCTTTCGCATGATGCAAACGGTCACGCCACGGTGTTGGAGGTGAAACGCGATTCATGCGTTTCACAAAAAATATTTCGATTCGCGTTGCGGCACGGCGCCGCAACGTGAATCACCTAGAGTTGAACTTGAAACTGTCGCACGCTGATCACGCTGGGCATCAGGACAACGGATGTC
>JAGQPO010001202.1 GCA_020426665.1 Planctomycetales bacterium | reverse complement strand
CGATCGACAAAGTGATTTTGCAGCTGTTGGCAAAGTCCGGCGACGACCGCCCTTTTAATGCCCGCCAAGTACAGGCGATGATGATGGAGGCCGCTCGCGATTACAACAGCGCGGCGCACACGGAATCGTCGCCGACTGACCACGTCTTTCAAGCGGGACGCAACGAGTTGGTGCGTCGAATTCGTGCCCGTGTCGATCCCCAATTGAATCAGGTCAGCGGGAAACGGCTGATGATTGCAATCGCGGTCATCGCGGGGATCATTATCGCTTTGGTTGCGATCTCCGCCCAAACCAATACGTGATGCAACCGCCCCGGCGCCGGCCTTATGCCAACAACCCTTGGACCGGTTCGCCTTCGCTGATTCTTAGCGGGCGGCCGATCGGAGTTTGGATTTCTTTACCATAGGCAACACCCAGCGATGAAAGAATCGTTGCGTGAAGATCACCGATCGTTATCGGGTTGCCGACATCATCCAGCGGATTGCCGGCGTCCAACTTGGGCTTGGCTGCGGTCGCGCCATACACGCCTCCTTTGCGAATCCCGCATCCGGCCAGGAACGTGGAAAATCCGTGTGGCCAGTGGTCGCGTCCTTCGGCCTTGTTGATTTCGGGTGTTCGTCCAAACTCACCACCGCAAACCACCAACGTGTTTTCCAACATCTCTTGTTCGACCAACCGGTCTAACAATGCGGCAAGCGCCGGGTCCAATATTTCGCACCGTCCGGATTGCAACGAGTGGTTGGTGATGTGCGAGTCCCATCCGCCAAGTGTGACTTCGACGCAGCGGACTCCGGCGCCAATCAATCGTGTTGCGGCCAAGCACGCTCGCCCGAACGGTGTGTCGCCGAATTGGTTAAGCGTCGCTTTTGATTCACTCGAGACATCAAAGGCACTGATTTGCTCACTGGACATCATCCGTAGTGCAGCGTCGGTGGACGATTTATGCAGGGTACGGTTTTGATCAAGGTCTCCCAAGCGGCCCTTTCGGAAACGGTCCTCCAGCCAACGCAGGTCTTCCATGCGACGCGTAAACCGACCTTCGGCGACCGGGGTGTTCAAATCTGGAACCGGATTCTGGGGGTCGCCCATTTTGAATGCGTCATAGACCGGACCCAGGTATCCGCCCCTCGCCGGGAAGTTTTGTGGCATGATCGAGATGTGCCGCGGAATATCCAGCTCCTCGGGAAATTCGTTGCACAAGATCGAACCAATTGATGGATGAACCAACGTGGGGTCGGGGCGATATCCGGTTTTGACGTTATAGATGGCTCGTTGATGATCGCCTTCCTTGCTGGTCACGCTGCGGACGACGCTGCCCAGGTGCATACGCTCGGCGACCTGAGGCAGAGTGTCTGCGATTTCGACGTCCCGAGCGCTGGTCGAAATTGCTTTGACTTCACCGCCGTACGGGCCTCCCGGATGCGGATCGAACGTTTCAAGTTGGCTGGGGCCGCCCTCCAGCCACAACAGGATGACGTTTTTCGGGCGTGCCTTGTCGGTCACGCCCGTCGCATCAGCCCACGCCAGGTGATTTGCAATCGTCGACAACATGGCGCCACCCGCACCGGCACCTAACAGGGTTCGGCGCGAAAGATGCGCATGGGGGTCGCAAAGCAGTTCGTTGTCATGCATGGCGATCAATGATTCCAAGTAAATTCGGTGCTGTTGGCAAGGGTCCAGTAGATGTCTTCGATCCCTTCGCCACGTTCTTGACATTCTGTCATTCTCTGGACGAAATAATTGCGTTCTTCGTCACTGGGATATCGATTCATCAGACACAAGAACAGTGTTTCGACGGCCTGTGGGTCGTCCTGGGCAAACATGTTGATATGGGCGGTTGCATTGAGAGCCGGATTCAACTCGCCGGACTCGCGAAGCATGTTTCCGTTTAACATCAACAATCGTTGAGGGATGGTGATGCCGTCCTTGGAAAATTCGTTTTCACCCAGATCCCCGTAACGGGTCAGGAAATCATTGATCGAACCGTAACGCATCAATTGGACCAGGAACGACGAATCGCGATTGATGGATTTGATCCTGGACGCCTGGACGATCGATCCGGCGACCTGTTCGGCGCGAAGTCGCGTCAATGGAAACACCGCATACCGTTCTTCGTGTTCCGCGGTGATGTCAAATTCAGCCCGACTTGCGACCCGAAACGCATCGGATCTCGCAATGATTTCGATCACTCGACGAACATCATGATGCTCTTGGAAATCGTCAATGATCGGTTCCAACATCACCGGCAATGGTTCGTCCAACGGCAAGTTGTCGACCGCCTCCGAAGGCGACCGACCAAACATCAACGCCCAGAATCGTGCGACGGCCGCTCGCGAGAATTGTCGATTCTCGGGGTGTGTGACCCAGGTGGCCAACCGTGTCCGTGCATCGCCTTCGGCAGGCAGCAACTCCGCGGCGTATGGTACCGTCGGGG
>JAGQPO010000031.1 GCA_020426665.1 Planctomycetales bacterium | reverse complement strand
GACGGACTGGAAGTCCGTCGTACTACACAATGATGAGTTGACGGAGGTCTGGTGTTTTGATCTGGGCGACAATCACCTGATACACTGGTCAGATGCCCAACTATCCAGATTTTCGATGCCACACCGAAGCGATGGGGCTGGTGGTAATCATCTTCGGATTGCTCGCGATGTGGATTGCTTTGGGGGCCGGCAGGTGGTTCGTTCGTGTGGCGATGGGGATCGCGTTTCTGGGACTTCTTGTTCCGATGAAAGCGTATCAACCGATCTTTTTTTTCAGCGTCTCTGCCGCGGCCACCGTTCTGGTTCTGAGTGTTGCGCGTCGATTAGCAGCCAATGGGCAACTGCGACGACGTCTTCGTCGAACGGAACCGCCCGCGCGAAAGCGAATGGAGTTCTGGTTGGGAATTCTTCTCGGTGTCACGGTCGCGATCTTTGTGATCGGCTGGGCAGTTCGCGAGTTTTGGGCGTTCGGTATTTTGGAGTCGATGCTTGTTTTTGTCCTGGTGGTCTGCGGTGTAATGGTGGCTGCCGGGCTGTTCGGAGAACGATTCCGGTTTGGTCCCGTCGTCGTGGAAACCGTTGCGACGAATCGGTGGCGTTTTCAATTGTCGGACATCATGTTCGGAATCGTTTTACTTGCGGTCGTTTTTGCACTGGATTCTTACTGTCTGGTACAAGCACCGATTCGGTTGTGGAGAGAGTTTTTCGCAACCGTCGGGATTCTGACACTGATCAATGTTGCGGCGACTCTGGTTGTCGTAACGGTCCGCAATCGATGGCGACTGATGTTTGTAATCGTGTTGTTGGCGACGCTCGGTTCGACTTTCATGGTTGATTTTGGGGCAGGAAACTGGCTGATGCAATTGAGCGTACTCGGGCCGACGCGTGGTGCACCCTGGGGGAAAATCGTATTGGTCTATGTGATGGTACTGCTGTGTGCCGCACAGATGACGCGAATGGGCGGATGGTTACAGTTTGAAGAATCGGGAACGCCGTTCAGTGACGCGACGAAAAAATTAGCCCGAGTGATGTGGTTTGTCACTGCAGCGGTTTTTGTTGCTTGTTTGTTGCCGATTGGATTGCAAATGTCGCGGCGGATTGGTCAACCCGATCATGTCGCAGGGGATCCATTGGTGTTTGACGCGTTGGCCGAACAGGCAAGGGCGGTCACTGAACTGAATCCCTACGGCAAGCGAATGGATGAACTTCGCGCGAAAGGGGCGACGGAAAAAGCAGACTTTATCGCAGATTCGAATTCGCGGATTCGCCAATTGTCGCGTCAGCCGTTTCGTTTACCCGAAACGTCGGATGTTCCGCCCGGTGTGAATATCGTAGGAGATAATTTGGTGGCGATTCGCGGATGGACCTCGATCGCACTATCCGAAGCCAATCACGCTAAAACCAGTGAGCGGTTTGTTGATGCGGCCGATTGGGCAATGGATTGCGTCTGGATAGGCAGCGGACTGAGTAGCGGTGGTGATGGGGTGCACACGCTCTCGGGAATCGGTATCGAGACAGCGGGGCAAGGTGTTTTGGTTGGGATTCAAAATGATCTTCCGACCGACCGATTGGAACGCTTGTTGGTTGATTTGATCGTTGTTGATCATGGGCGTGAGAGAATCGAGTCGTTGGAACTTCGCGAGCATCACAGCATGGTTCACTGGATGGGATGGCGTTATCGATTGGCACAGTCCGCGCCTCCAGTTTTGTCGGCCGAGCGGGCCGAGGATGTAAGAACACTTGCGACGCCGGCCTTGGAGGCGACGAAAGATTCCATTGATCGACGGGATGCGACGCATCGGTTGTTGATGGTGGAGATGGCGATTGCGCTGTTTCGTCAGCGAGCAGGTCGATTTCCCGTGGATCTTGCCGAGTTGGTGCCGGATTTTCTGGCATCGATTCCGATTGATCCGTATTCCGACAAGCCGCTGATCTATCGCATCGAAGGCGATGGTTACGTCATGTATTCAACCGGTACCGATGGCGACGATGACGGCGGGAGTTTTGGGGATTCTTCGACGTTGTATGACGATACCTATGACTTCGACGTTAACACGATGTTTCGGCCGCAACGCACACCTGGGTTTGGCGGAATCGGCAAAGGGTCGATGTGAATCTGTATGCCCGTCGGATCAGTGGCGATCGCCCGTCGGCAGCGGCAACCCCAGATCATCCCCGTTGTGCTGGAATCCGTTTCCATCGATGTCGACGAAAATCGGATTGCTGACGGCGATAGGCGGACGTTTTCCGTATTCTTCTCCCATCACTTTTTCCATGGTCATTCCTTCGCCGATCGTCGCGACGATCACGTGCGCGTCGGCTTCAAGTGAAACGTTTAGCTTTGAATTGAACTTCGTGACGGCGTCGGCTTGGCCAAAAAGTTCGGGATGGTTCTTCCGAGTGTAATTGTGTTGTTCACTTGGGCGTCCGTTGATAAACAGCTGGACGCGATTAACGTCCAACCAATTCGGGCACTGGACTTTGACGTCCAGCGTCACCTGTCCGTCGGCCGCTGAAAGATCGTCACCGGGCATCGCAGATTTTGTTGCGGAATTGGATGTACCGGTGACCGAAAGGAATGGGCCGCTGGACATGATGATGTGCCCGGATTCTGCCTGATGGACCATTTCGGCTGTGGAGATTTTTGCCGGGTCATCGGTGCTGCTGGCAAACCAGTTGCGCAGCCAACCACTGCCGTGATGATTGTAATGGGCGTCGGTGTTGACCACTCCGGGAA
>JAGQPO010001201.1 GCA_020426665.1 Planctomycetales bacterium | reverse complement strand
AAAAGCGCAACTTCAAAACTCACACATTCGGGTTGTCGATCAATCGCGCTGCGAATCGGCGTGGGCAAGCTGCCGAGCGGCGGGCCGGGGTTTTGCGTCACCGACCAGTTTTCCGTTGCTAAGTGCTAGGGCAAAGGCGGCTCGATGGACCATCGCCGACGTTCCCAACCAAACGGAACCGCCCTGCCATCCGGCAACTCCAGGCGGCTGAAACAGGTCTTGTCCCATTGCGGCCATCCATCCTGCAGCAACCTGAGGTGAGACGGCGGGTTGGTCCGATGACGGTTGATGCAGATTCAATCCGCGAATTCCCCCGACGACGAATGAGACGGGTGGGCGGATGCGTCCAAGGAGTTCGGCGTCTGAGAAAAAAAGGTTTGAACGCACGATCCTGGCGACCGCGGCTTGGATGTCCAACTGACTTTCTCTCAGCCCCGCGGCGAGCTGCCCGATCGCATCCTGGGGGACATTGGCGCCAAGAAAATGGTTGCACAATCGCCATGCCAGACGACGGGATGTCGCCGTTTGATTCGTCAAATGATCGGCCAGCGAGTTTACATCATGCACATCGGAAGAGCCCAGGATGTTGGTGGTTCCGGAATCGTGTATGGATGCATCGAAGTTTGTCCCGGAATCTTCAACGCGCCATCCGGTTAACACTCTGGCAACCTCTTTCACATCTGATTCCGAGTAATTTCCAACACCCAATGTGAACAGTTCCAACAATTCGCGAGCGAGGTTCTCGTTTGGTTGTCCGGCTCGGTTCGTGTTGGCATCCAACCAAACCAACATCGCGCGGTCCCGCAGGATTGCGGTGATCAATTCACCGAACTTGCCGCGACCAAGTTTCCGAAACATCTGGTTCTGTTGCCACATGGCGTCGCAGTCGGATACTTTCAAAAAACTGGTTGCGAAGTGATTGTGCCACATCAAACAGAGCTGTTCGGTCAAGGGGTCGCCGCCGTGCCACATTTGTGATACCCATGCGGCCTTGAGCAACTGAATCTGGTTTCCGTCGATTGCTTGGCGAGCCAATGCTTCGGTGCGTGAATCCAAAACCGTCGCGTCAGGCGATAGAAAACGCTCGATCGATCGATCAAATCCGTCTTCCAGATCACGGCTTCGCTGCTGGGGTGTGGCGCCGAATCCGAGTCGTCGATGTAGATGTTCGACACGTTGCCTGTTCCAAGGAGCGTTTTTTGACGGCGTGTATCTTTCCCAATAGTCGTCGGTCATGACAATAACCAAGTTTGAGTTGCAGGTATGGCGGAGTATTGAAGTTTCGAACGGTTCATCAGACTGATTAGCGTTCGATCTTTAGCTGCCCCAGATCCTGCTGTCCGCCGGGGCGTAACGTGACGGACTTGATCACCTTGGGTTCGGGCCTGACGTTCTGTTGGATCGAAGCAGCGGCGATTTCGATCGCAGTACTCGATGGCAGACCTTTCAGTCGAAAGTAGCCGTCGGCGTCGGTAGTGGTAGTGTCAAATTCGAACAGACCTTCCTGATTCAATTCACTTCTTGACGCGCGCATTTTGTCGACCATCCCCGATGACACAGCTGCCACATACCACCGTGACAGCGGGCGTCCCGCCGCGTCGGTGACTCGACCGCTGATCGCTGCGGCCGGCTCCAATTCCAAAGTCAATTCATCATTTTTGGGAATGACGGAACTTTGTATTTCAAAGACACCGGCATACTTTTTCTCGCCGTCTCGCAGGAACAAAACGCGTTTTTCACCCGGCTTCATTCCCAGGATATCGAACTGATTGCCACGAAAACCAGACAACGTGTTCTTGACAATGCCCCGGGCGTCCAATTCGTCGATCGCTCCTCCGTCGGCTCTGGAGACGATGATGTGCTGGACCGGTCCTCGTCCGATTGAAGCATCAACGACCAATTGGTCGGTATCGATATCGGCTTCAATTCGTTTCAGAAAATGAAAGTGTTCTGCCATTACCAGCCCGTGGTTTCCACTGGAGAACATTCCCCCGTCTCGAACGGGAAAACCGAAATCGGCGCTCGATGCGGAGTCAAATTGGTTCCGGTTGTAGGCGATAAAGGCGAACACACCTGGTCCGTGGGGAACAACGATGGTGTACGTCCCGTCCGGGCGTGTGGCCATTGTGTTGAACGTATCGTAGGCCTGGTGCAGCGAGCTCAATTGCGGATTGTTCGGCCACGACAGGTATCCGACGTTGCCGGCGACGCCTTCTCCGGTCCGCCGGTCCGTGATTCGACCGGTCACAATCGCGCCTCGATCAAGTTCAAAGTCAATTGCGTTGGGCGGGTTTGTGGTGGTCACATCCATTTCGACTCGGGCGTCAATGTACGGCAGCGTACCGGGATTCAATGCCGACACACGGAGTCGGCCTTCGAGAGGGAGACCGGAAATCTGGTAATGCCCGTTTTCGTCCGAGGTGGCGTCAGATGAGGCGCGGCTTCCACGCACATTTGCCAAGACCTTCATTCCAACGACAGGCGCACCACTGGTCGCATCGATCAGTTTGCCTTGAATCGTCAGCGCGGGTGCCGCCAGATGATGAAACCTTGCCGGGTACACCGACAACATCGATGCGCCGGAGTCCAACATGTTCAGTGTTTCTTGAGAAGGTTGGCCGCGTTTCCATCTCGCGTCGATCTCCGGTCGCGTCGCAATATAAAATGTATCTCGCATCATCCCCGGTCCATCGATCGCCACAAGCATCGAACGCTCTTTGCCGAAACCGCCGAATGTAAACGCGCCACTTTGGTCGGTTGTGGTCGACGGCCGTCGTTGATCCGTTATCCCTCGCAGTTTGAGCACGGCTTCCGGACTGAGATAGAACATTGAATCACGTTCGTACAACCAAACGCGAGTCGGCTGGTCGCGATTAGCCTGCAGAAAACCGTCCAAGTTTTCGTCTTCCGCACGATGCAAGCTTTGGATTGAAACAGTTGCTCCGACCACAGGCCGACCTTGTTGATCCAATATCTTCCCCGAAACCGGAAGGTCTTCGACCAACCGAATCGTCACGGAGTCGGGATCTTTTATTCTGCCAAAGATCTCCCAGCCGGGACCAAATTCAGACAAGGCGGATGAAACGGCCATTCGAGGCCAGGCTTCGCCGACGTCGGCGTTGATCATTTCGACATCGAGATCCAATTTGAACGTGCCGTCGGCGTTGGTTTTTGTTTTTGCAAGCGGTTTATGCCAAAACACCATGACCGGAACGTCGCCCGCCGGGTCGCCATTGGGCATCAAGACTTTTCCCGATATCGAATTGGGCAACTGTTGAAGGACGGAATC
>JAGQPO010001200.1 GCA_020426665.1 Planctomycetales bacterium | reverse complement strand
CGGAGCGTACTAGCCATGTCCCGATGTAGGTAGGAAAATTATGGGTATTAATTTTTTCTTACCCAAAATCTTCTTGATAAATCTCTTTGACCGGACGGACGGGATCGATCTTGTTGTACCGCTCCGGTGGCCGACGCCGGATATTTGTCGGGAGCGTACCGCGGGTGTCGACGTTATCGATCGGATACTTCGTCGCGCAGGGTGATGCACGACATGTTGAGTTTGCCTGACGCCCGTATTTGACTCGTGGTGTGGATCCGATGAAACTGTCTCGATCAGCGGGGGCTACGTGTTTTAGGGTTTTTGACGGCCCATTGTGCAAACGCTAGGCGTCCGAATTTGAAGAATGGGTTTCGATGTGATTCAGGTACTCCTCAAGTCGATGGTTGTCCTGCGTGTCACCGATTGCCGAGGTCGATGCGCTAGGCAATTGCGTATCGGGATGCGTTCGATCGGCTTTTGGATGCTTGCCATACTTCACCCCCAGAACCTAGTCGTGTCGTCGGTTCAGGCCGGGACGGCGGACCGTCCAAATATTGTCTTCATCCTGGCCGACGACCTGGGTTACGGTGATCTGGGATGTTACGGTGCGACGGACTTGAAAACGCCGAACCTGGATCGGCTTGCCGACGACGGCGTGACTTTCACGGACTTCTATGCGAACGCACCTGTCTGTTCCCCGACGCGTGCTGCGTTTCTTAGCGGACGATATCAGCAGCGGATCGGTCTGGACAACGCGCTCTACTATCAAGAGATGGGCCGCGGATTGCCCAGTGATGCGATGACCGTCGCTGATGATCTGCGGGCGTCCGGGTGCACGACGGGCCTGTCCGGGAAATGGCACCTGGGCTATGACTTCACGCGGCAACCTTTACAGCAAGGTTTCGATCACTTTTTCGGTTTGCTAGGTGGCAATCACCATTACTTCAAACACATGGATCGTATCGGCGTGCCGGATCTGTGGCTGGACAACAAACCGATCGAACGTGAAGGCTATTCGACCGCTTGAATTTACGTGACAAGACGCTTGTCGTTTTCACCTCTGACAACGGAGGCGACATTCATTCCAGCAACTTACCCTTCGCCGGCGTCAAGTCTTCGTTGCAGGAAGGCGGTATCCGAGTTCCCTGCATCGCGCGCTGGCCGGGGAAAGTTTTATCAGGGACAACGGTCGACGTTCCTGCGATCACGATGGACTGGACCGCGACCGTACGACGTCTGGCCGGATATCCCGCCGATCCAAAACGCGAAGACGGAATCGATCTGCTGCCGCTGCTACTCGATCCGGCAAGCAAGGTGCCCGATCGATCACTTTTCTGGAGAAGGAAGTCGGGGCCGGTGCGCAATGTCAACAACGCAAGTCGCGCGGTCCGAAAGGGAGAGTGGAAACTGTTGGAGGCAACGGACGGTTCAGGCGATCGCTTTCTGTTCAATTTGAACGCAGACCCGGCAGAGACAATGAACCTGATTGACGAAAATCGAGATATCGCCAAGCAGTTGTCGACCGAACTTGATCGATGGGAAACTTCCGTTCGCTATGAAGCTCACCAGCAATAGCGAAGGCAATTGACTGAACCGCTCCACTGGAATCCGTCATGTTTAGTCGACGGTCCTCCGGCATTCACACGTCCTGCCAAGGTGGAGCCGACCAGTAATCAGTCGCCTCCGATATGAAACTGCTCAGGACAGGACCGCTAATCGATCTCCGCCCAGCGTGTCTTGATACCGGGTTGGGTTTCAACTCGATAGCACTTCACGCTCCATTCAGGCGGAATCGGCATCGTCACGGTATTGCAAGCGATGCGCGAATCCGAATGTTGGTGCGCGCCCGCAGACAAATCCAAACGTTTCTGGTCATCGACATCAAACAGCTCAACAACCAATTCCCCTGCGCCGCCATTGTCGCAGTTGATTTGTCCAGTCATAAACGCCGTGTGGGGTCTCGAATTGGTGTATTCAAGCTCCAACTTCTTTTCAGCAGTGAGATGCGTAGCCATTACATTTCCTCCAGTTTTGGGGAACAGGAACGGAAAAAGCCAGACCCGCCTACTTCCTGGCCAGAAATTACATCCCAGTGAGTCGCAACCGCCTTGATGAACAGGTGTGACATTCTTCGAGAGTGCGCCCCCCATATGCACCGTTCAGAATCAAAAACGTTTGCAATTCAACCGGTTTGCACCTTTGTTAGGTGCGTCAACGAGGATGCAAATCGTGTTCCTTTTCGGCGGATTTTGAAGCAAGTTTTATGGTGTCCGGCGTTTCTTTTTCGGCTTTGACTTGGCCACCGCAGTCGACTCCGCATCGTCGCGGATCCGCAGCATTGTGTTGGCCCAAAATCCTTCGTACTTGCCGATCCAACGTTCGACGGCGTCACGTAGTGGGGCGGCGTTGAGCGAATTGATCCTCACACGCCCTTCGCTCCGCGTGTTTACAAGTTTTGATGCACGAAGAACTTCGAGATGCTTCATGACTCCGAACCGAGAAAGCTGCGGAAACTGCTGGACAATCTCCGTCGTTTGTTTGGCGCCGTCACGCAATAGGTCCAAGATCGCTCGACGCGTCGGATCCGCCAACGCTTTCCAAATTTCGTCCGAATCCGCTTTGCTCATGACGCCTGCTCGGCCAGCTTTTTGGTTTGTTCCAACAAGTAGTTCCATCCAGGAACCACTCCCTGACGGTGCTCGTCCTCGACCGGTCCGACCACGCGGTGACGCAAGTAGAGTTCGACGCCACCTGCGATCTGCGTCAATCGAAACTGCATGTGACCGGCGACAGGATAGGACATGAACATCGGGCCGTGCAATTCCAACAGCGTCGGCGGCTTAATGACTTGCACAAATCCCCAAAGATGCCCTTGGCCGGCGCCAAGATCGCGAAACCATCGGCCGCCCG
>JAGQPO010001199.1 GCA_020426665.1 Planctomycetales bacterium | reverse complement strand
TTAGGGACGATCTGCATGAAAGCGCGCGCGCGCGATCCGCAAGACAGGTGTGAAACGGCCGCATCGCTTGCCGATGACTTATTGCGGTTTGGCGACGGCAGGGCAATCCTGGCCCGTCCCGACGGTCCGACCAAGAAAGCGTGGCGAGGCATTCGAAAGCGTCCTTGGACAAGCGTGATCGCAGCGGTATCGCTGTGCGCATTCTCCGTAATTCTTGCTTCGTTTCTGACAGTTCGTCATAAGACCCAACGTATTTCCGAACTAAGAAACGCGTTTGCCGGTCAATTGCGTGACTTGGAATTTGCCCCAATTGAAATCGCCCACGACAAGGTCACCCAATTGAGCGCGTTAGTAGGTCGACTTGATGCGATCTCGCCAGCGGAAGCTGCTAGGGCCAGCGATAGCATCGATCGTGAACTGACGCGGTACGTGCAAACCAATGCGGCAAGTTCCGTACTGGAGGACGCCGATATTCCTAGGCTACGCGAACTTGTTTCGATGATCGGCGGCAAGCGTTCGGTAGATGCAGGCCATCTGAATACGCTGCTTGATAGCGCCCAGCGAGGTTGGATTCCGTCACTGCAATTGGACGGTTCGATCGAAAGACTTGAGGACGCGTTACCGGCGACATTGTTCACGCGACAAGGCGAGCGACTGTTGCGATCGAAGGAGAACACAGGGTCGGGCACGGCATTTTCCGCGTTGGCGACGACGACGGTGCCTTCGGTGGGCGACTGTCGATTACAGGCGACTTTTAGTGTTCCGGTCGACTTGCAACGCCCCGTTGGCATGTCGATTGATACGGTTGAGTATCAAGAAGGTGCCTTTTCCAACATCGCCTTCTCGCCAGACGGTCGTTGGTTGGCCGCAAGTTCCTGGGGAGCGGTGCGAGTCTGGGATGTCGAGAATCGATCGATCGTTTGTGAGTTCGGCGGGAAACATCGCATCGTAAATATGGAGTTTTCTGTCGACGGTGCCTGTCTGTTTCTTCCCGATCATAGCAATCATGTTAGGGTCTACTCGCTGCCCGAAGGCCGGGAGATCGGCTCGTTCACAACAGCCTCGGATTTGTTCCACGTTTCACCTTCACGCGATCAATTCGTGACGGTCGAAGGGGCGATGTTTGTGCTGCATTCGATTGTCGGCACGGAATTGATACCCCTCCGGCAGTTTGACATTCGGGCGGATCAGGCGGACCTCGTGACGAAACCATCCGAAATAGGTCATCTGGCATTCGCGGATGATGCTCGCATCGTAACGATCGATAACTCGGGGATCGTCTCGCTGTGGAATACCCAAACCGGAAGCCGGATTGATTCGTTCGAATCGTCGGTGACCGAGGCAACTGCGGTCGCGGTTTCGGGCTCGGCAAACATGATCGCGATCGGAACGCCAAACGACGGTGTCGTCGTCTGGGATTGGGGTAAAGGACAGCATCACCGTCTTAGTCACGGCGGCAGGATTCAATTGCTGCGATTTACGGGCAAGGGAACGGATCCTCTGCTCAGTTCCGCATCCGCCTACAAAGCTTGCATTTGGAATCTCACAGATTACCAACGCGTACACGAGCGAATTGTCGATCTGACGATGTGGGGGAACCGTACGTGGATCTCACATGGCGATCAGATCACGATAGCATCAGGCTTGGAAATTGAACGATGGAATACGCGGGAGGGAGCGGTTCAACTGCTTTCATCGCGTCCTCACGATGTTCGGGCGTTTGCATTGCACGAAGGGACACGGACCATGGCAACCGCCGACAGCGACAGGGTCATTCACCTGCTTGATTTGGAAACGGCTCGAGACCTTGGACAACTTGGTGGCAGCCAATATTCCGTTCAGGTGACTCCCATGTCCGCTGGCTTGTTCAACCTCTCTCTTTTGCGACACGGTGCGGTGGTCGGAGAATCGCATGTCAAGCTGCCAATTCAAGATGAATTGTACTCATTGACGTTGGTGGCCGAACGGCTCCAGGGACGGTTGCGTGTGTGGGTCAATGGCGAGCCGGATACCGACACACCGAACCTCGTTTTTGACGATTTGTGGAAGTCGACCAACGGTAACTTGGGCAAGTTCGGACTTTACGTGCCCGAAACGTCGAGCGTCGCCAATGTAAGGTCTTACTCGCGCAAGGACGCCGATTTCAGAACGCTCTGGCATTTTGCAAATGAAGCCTTCGCCGGCGGCAACTACCGACTGGCCGCGAGTCAATTCGCGTCGGAGGCGGCGCGTTTATCGGCAACCATCGACCCACATGCAAATGAGCAGACCCAGGAAGCAAACTACAAGCACGCCGTCAGCCTGTTGCAAAGCGCTAACGAAGACCCGACAAGGCGCGACACGGCAAAAGATATCTTTAATCGTCTGCAGCAGGAATCGGGAGAACGCTGGCCGATCTATGCGAAAACACAGCTGTTTGGAATGGAGTTATTGTCCGGAAACGATAGCGAAGCGCAGCGAATTATCGCTGAGTTTGAAGAACGCGAAGTCAATTTTCGTCAAATTGCAGTTGTCCTGCCCGAACAAGTGCGTGCAAAGGTGCTGCAAGAAAGTCGGCGTCAATTCGGCTCGTTTAATTCATGGTACAGCTATGCGCCCGATCGGTCCAGAAAACTGCGGCTTGCCAGATTCATTGAAACGATGATCTCCGGCGTTCCAAGTGCGGTATCGACGTTAAAGCTGATGCGGGCCTACATGCTGGAGGACAATCTGGTTGCAGCAACGCAACTCGCGGACGAAGAAATCGCAAGAGGTGTGACCAATGCCGAACTCGCTCAGGACGTCGCATGGGTGCTTCGCGTCAATCGACGGTACGGTGAGTCACACCGGTTTTTGGATGCGCTATTGGAAAAATCCCAGATAGATGGGAATGACTGGGCACATCGCTTGCTGATCGATAAATCGATGACCCTTGCGTCGGAGGAACGATTCGACGAGGCACTGGCGGTGTTGGGCGACGTCTTGGCAAACGCCAGCCGAGCTAAGGTTGACGAACAATCGGATGTGCCGCGCGTGCAGTTGATTCGCGGATTTGTATTGCAAGACCTGGGGCGTGCGGCAGAGGCGGCACAAGCGTGGAGCGAAGGTTTTCGATCGTTACCGATGGTTGGAAATGAGCACCGTATCAATAACCACGCCGACGCGATTTATTGTTGGCTGCTTGCGGGATTGTCTAATGAAGTGCAGGGCGATGAACTGAATCAGATCGTTTCGCAACTTGCCGAACGTTTTGGAAGTCAACACGCCATCGTCACAACTGTTAACATGCTGGGCAGAGATCGAATCGGTCGCGCGATGATGGAGTGCATCAACACACCCAGAGGGTACCGAATAGCTCGCGATGTGGCCTACCAAAATCAAAGCCTTGCCGACTTGGTTTCGGACCTACCCGTGCTCTTGGCCTCATTCATCATTGCAAAGCAAATCGCCCCTGAGGGAATGTCGCCCAAACAGGACGAATTATTGTGGAAACTTGGAAAAGCCTATTTCAAATCAATCTTCCAGGACGGCCAGCTTTCATTTTCACAATTGGGTGTGATCGGAGGAGCCTGGCAATTGGTTCGCGGAACAGGATTTGCTGAACTCGCAGCGACAACCGCATGGGGGTCGGCCGATGTCACGTTGCAAAAACATCCCCAACTACATGGTCCGAGCGCTTATTTCTTCGGACTGCGGACAAATAGTAACTCCATCAAACAAATGTGCTTTCAGCGAGCGTTGAGCTGTGCCAACGACAACCAAACATTGCGCGAGTTGGTTCAGGCTGAAATTGAAGCGGAATAGAAAAACGCTGAAACCAATTGCATTTGTTGTGAAGCCGTGCGAGAGTCTGCTAAATCGCACGGTGATCGAAATTCGCTAAAATGCCTTACGTCGATGTTGAAACACGGATTCTAGCTGCTTCACGAACAGATCCGGAACGCCTCATCCGGGCAATCACATTTTGAAATTGCGTTCATGCGCGGCGCATTGCCTTGTCACGCTCCCCAGTGCGTCGGTTTCAACGAACTGGACATTCCTTGTACAAGTCTCACCCAACCCCAAAACTAAGTCTGGAAGAAGCGTCAAAGTTTGTCGCTAAACAAAAGACAATGTATCCGCGGTTGCCAAACCGCTGAAAACCGCCGTCGGGCGGCGGCTACGGGAGTTAGGGACAAAGCCTCAGGAGACCTGATAGGCTTGTTTGGTTCGGCGGCGGGCGACGCCGGTCTCCAGGGCGGATTGGGCGACGGCCTTGGCGACCTCCCCACACACCCGGCGATCAAACACACTGGGGATGACATAGTGGTTGGTCAGGTTTTCGGGCGCGATCACGCCGGCGATCGCATCGGCCGCCGCCAACTTCATTTCGTCGTTAATGCAACGTGCACGCACATCCAAGACGCCGCGGAACAAACCTGGGAAACACAGAACATTGTTGATCTGGTTGGAATAGTCGCTGCGTCCCGTCGCCATGATTCGGACGTGTTTTTCGGCGACCGAGGGATCGATTTCGGGGTTGGGATTGGCCAGCGCGAACACGATCGCATCGTCGGCCATCGACGCAACATCACTTTCGTTCAACACATCGGCGACGCTGACACCAACGAAAACTTCCTTGCCGCGGATGACTTCCGATAGGGTCCCCGACTCGCCTCTTTGATTTGTGTTTTCCGACAACCAAATTTTGATCGAGTTGTTTCCCAGGTCGGTGCGTGACTTGTTGATCGCGCCACGACTGTCGCAGACGACGATATCGCCAGCACCCGCATTGATCAGCAATCTGGCGACTGCGGTGCCGGCGGCGCCGGCACCGTTGATCACGATCCGCACATCGGCAAGGTTTTTCTGGACCAATCGCATCGCATTTTTCAGCCCCGCCAATACGACGATGGCCGTTCCGTGCTGGTCGTCGTG
>JAGQPO010001198.1 GCA_020426665.1 Planctomycetales bacterium | reverse complement strand
TGATGCCGATGCCGCCGACCAACAGCGAGATGCCGGCGATCGAACCGAGGACCAGATTCCAAATGCGTTTTTCTTCTTCGGCCCTCTTCAACAGTTCCAAAGGGATCACCAAGCGAAAGTCATCTTTGCCGACGTGTGATTGCTCAAGCAAGACGCGAACCATCCCCGCGGTTTGGCTGACCTGTTGCGGGTCGGCGATTTGAAGTGTGATTTCATTGAGTTGTGTGCGTTCGTAGCTGCGACTCCCCGCACTGCTGATTTCCTGGACCTCGCCGAAGCGGTTACGCGCACACGAGAGCGGAACATAGATGTCGTCGTTCAAGTCCTGTTGGCCGACGGCACCGGGAGTCGCGTTTCCACTTCCCTGGCCCGCCAACACACCGATCACTCGATAGACATCCGGTCCCAGATGCACCGACTGTCCGATCGGATCGTTGAATTGAAAAAGTCGTTGCGCCGCACCGGCCCCCAGGACAGCGACGTTGGATGTGTTGTGGTCGTCCGGCGAGGTGATGAACCGTCCGTGGCGAAGGCGAACACTCTTGATCGTGATGTAGTCAGGTGTAACACCCAAGATCCGGCAGTTCGGGATACTTCGTTCGTCGTGAAATGCGGCTTGCGTGATAAGCGAAATAGGGACGGCGTTGGTGATCGTTGGAATCGTGGCTTTTAATCGTTCGAAGTCTTTGTATTGAAGTCCGTATTCCAGCACGCGACTGGTTTCTTGCTGTGTCGACGATGCGGAATTCGATTCGCCACCTCCGCTCTGACCCGGTTTGATGCTTCGAATGATGATATTGTTCGCGCCCAACTGGCGGATCTGCTCCAGTGCTTCGCGTTTGGAGCCTTCGCCGATGGCTAACATCGCGATCACCGAACCGGCGCCCAAGATGACGCCGAGCATGGTCAACAGGCTGCGAAGCTTGTGCAGCAACAGATTCTTGACACCGATCTGAACCGTATCACGCCACATGCTTAAGGAATGCTCACTTGCTGGCCGTCAGTGCTGTTGGCGCCGGATTCCGGACGACCGCCGCCGGTTCGAACCCGGCCGCCACCGCCACCGCCACCGGCAGGTCGATTTCCACCTGCACCGGGACGTGCTCCACCGACACCGGAACGCGGTCCGCCGGGGCTGGTTCCATCTGGCCGTGGTCCAGGTCCTGCGGGGCCGGTACCCCCGGGGCGATCACCGCCGGCACCTCCCGGGCGAGCTCCGCCGGGGCGGCCCGCTCCGAAGTTCGCGCCGCCGGATGGACCACGTGACAGATTATCGGCCGGCGCATCATAGCCGACTTCTGCCAAGGATTCGGACATCTCGGGAACGCCCGACTCGGCCGAGATTTCACTGGGTCCATCGTTCTTTTGATCATAGATGTCCATGGAATTCAGCACGATCTTGTCACCTTCGACCAATCCCTCTTGGACATGAACAAACTTGTCATTGGAACGTCCGATTTTGATGTCCTTGCGCGACACCCCATTGCCGGCGTCGGTGTAACACCATGTTTCGCCGGCCGCTTGGATGATCGCTTGTACCGGGACGGCCAATACATTTTCGACACGGTCGACATGCATGTTGACGACCGCGGTCATGCCGGGCTTTAGACTGACCACATCATCGACAAGCCGCACTTCGGTTTCGTAGGTTTTGACGCTACCTGATGTAAACCAACCTCCATCGGACGAGGGCACGACGGCAACTTTTTCGACGACACCCCGATAAGTCTTGTTCGGAAATGCATCGACGCGAACCGATGCCGGCAGTCCCGGGCGAACCTGATCCAGCACCGCTTCGTGGACCTGAGTGATCACCTTCATTTTGGACAAATCGGGAAGCGTCAGGATGTCTTGGCGTTCTCTGACCATCGCACCTTCCATGATTTCCGTACCGCCACGACGCTCTCGTTTGTAAACGACCATCCCCGCATGTGGCGCGAAGATCTTGCAATTGGTTAATTGCAATTCCATCCGCTCGAGCCGTTCCTTTTCCTTTAGCTCGGTGTTGATCGCTTCGTTCTTCGCGGCCAGCGCCTGTTCCAGTAACGATTTGTTGTCGTTCATGACTTGCAGAATATTGCGATCCGCCGTGTCGACGGCGCCCTGTAATCGCTTCTCTTCCATCAGGCGTTCGAACCGATCAAGTTTTCTGCGGTTACCGCGAAAGGTTTTGATTTGGTTCAACGCCGAGGCCAGCTTGTCTTCGGACTGCAGGTATTTGAGTCGACTCTGTTCCAAATCGCTTTTGCCGCGGTACCCCAACTTGAACAACTCTTTCATTCCGTCGCGTTCGACTTCGGCAAGCTCCAATGTCGCTCGGGCTTCATTGGCCGCGTTTTTTGCTTCGTCGACTTTTCGGTCGATCTCCTCCTTGGCTAACTTTGCCGTACCGTCCTGTTCATCCTTGTACATCTGAAGCTCGATTTGGGCGAGTTCCTTCTTGAGCTCCGCTTCGGCCAGTGCCGTTTGGTTCTGTAACACCTGGTTGTCATATTTCGCGATCGCTTGTGTTTTGGACGACGTCGCTTTTTGAAACGAAAGTGTTTGTTCATCCAATCGGTCTCGAATGGTCGCCGAGTCAAATTCGACCAGCAACTGATCCTTTTCGACGGCGCTTCCGTTGGGGACGATGTAAATGATTTGCGTTCCGGTGCTGCTGCGGTCGCCAATATTTTCCACACGACAGGTGATCGTGGTTTCGACCTGACTTTCCAAGTTTCCACGTTCCGTGACGACGATCGGCAAGTCCGTCTGCTTCACTTCATAGAAGACGAAGGCACCTTGGGCTTCGCCCGATCCCGCAAGCTGCATCACGCCGAAACCGAGCAGGGCGACGCAGCCGATAATTGAAATGGTGATCGTTGCAATGCGAATGCTGGGTTTCATTCCGGGCTCTCACGCGTCGCGAAGACTGTAAAACGATCCCTCGGCGTACTTGGACTGGGGATGCGAAGGGCTGGGCGGACGCCTGTTGTCCACCCGCTGCTAAGTGTAATGAGAAC
>JAGQPO010001197.1 GCA_020426665.1 Planctomycetales bacterium | reverse complement strand
TCGACACTTGTCGACGGACTGGAAGTCCGTCGTACCCTAAAATCAAGACTGGACGAAGCACGAGGAGCCGTTGTCCTCGGCGGACTGCACCCAAAAGAAGCTGAATTCGCGACGCCGGCCCGCCAAAAAAGAATTACTTTGCGTCGGGAAAGCGAAAAAGCGGCAAAGACGGGCGCTAACGCGACGAGCGATCGAGCAGTTGTGCCCACTGAATAAGGCGGCCGAATTGGGCATCACCCCGAATGGCATCCAGGTCGTGATCCCCCCATGCCAGGGATGCCAGTTGCGGTTCCGTCTTTAACGCCCGTGCCAGCCACTTCAGTGACTGCGAACGCCAGGTTAGCGCGGCGGTCGGATTCCCAGAGTCTTGGCCTGAATCGACGGGCGCGGAAACCAACGCATAAATGCCCGCGATTTGCAGTTTCTCTCGACCGGCCGGAGACAGCTCGGCGGCCGCTTGAGCGTCCGAAATCGCAGCATCGGTCTGCCCCAGCCTCGCTTCTAAAATCCCCCGCGAGGCGACCGGCCCGGCACTGTTGGGCAGTAATTCGATCAACCGATCGAGACATCGGATCGATTTTTCAGTGTCTTCCAATCGCTCTGCGTACAGGCTTGCCAAGTTTTCTAGAGCCAACGTATTTCGCGGGTCCAGTTTTTCTGCGGCTAAAAAGTCTTTTATCGCCGCTTCTCGTGACACTGCGATTCGTAGGTACCCTCGTGCAAGGAAATCATGAACGTCACGCGGTGCGATTTGCGAGGCCCGTTCACGGTCCGCACTGGCACGTGATGCATCATGAATCGCATCGTAAACCTCGGCGCGAAATAGCAGGAAACGCAACCGTGGGGATTGTCCACTTTCTCCGTCAATCAACCTATCAAGATCGTTTAACGCGGCCTGATGATCACCCAATCGATGAAAAGCCGCTGCGCGGTTGAATCGCGAATTGACTAAAGACGGGTGAAGGTCCAAGCAACGAGTAAAATCCGCAATCGCCTTACGATATTGCCCCACGTGTAATTGGCAAATTCCACGATTGAACATGATGGCCAACGTGTCGGGACGCATCTGGGCGCACACATCCAACGTGGTGATGGCGTTATTAAATTCGCCCAGGCCCATTTGTGTTCCCGCCAACTGGTACCACAACGTCACATTCGTCGGTTGTCGACGCAACCGATCGCGGACCGCGCCCTGCACCCCAGTCGGCGACGATGCGATTGCTGATTCCGACAAGCTCGTTGGGATGGCGCCGGGGAAAAATTGCTCGGCCTTGGCACGTAAGGCTTTGGCCGTATCGGAGTGATGCAAACTGGATGCCGCGTCCTCTGACATTCGGATTGCCAATTTGTCTTCGGCGGAGGCACTCAAGTGCATCAACTGCGCTAGCGAGCTTCCCAAGTCATCCATCTGCGACGCGGTCAAATGGTCGGCACCCGACAATTGTTGCCACTGATCGGAATCGATTTGCCACTGTTGAAGCAAGTGCGAAGATTGCCGCAAACCGTCCGCCAGTAATTCCGATTCATTGCCTGGAGTCGACAAGGCCATGATGGCGTCTGGAAGCGCTGATTGAAACTGTTGCCAGCGCGATTCCGCGCCAAGTCGTTCGTTGTGGTTGCGTCCTTGCCACCACAATGCTGCAACACAAATCAAACCGATCCCGGCGATAAAACTTACGGTCGTGCCGGAAGCCAATCGCGGATGTCGCCGCGTCCATTTGGCAATGCGTTCACCGGCCGATCGATCCGGAGCATGACGCAGCGGAATGTTTTGGCGATGGCACCGCAAATCTTCCAGCAGCTCA
>JAGQPO010001196.1 GCA_020426665.1 Planctomycetales bacterium | reverse complement strand
CATTGCACGAGATCGATCGAACCGAAGACGCGATCGCCGCGTTCAACGCGGGGTTGGAAGACACGCCCGAGGCAATCGATCTGATCGAGGAATTGGCCCTGACATTGCCGGAGGATCGAAAACAAGAATTTGTCGCCGCCTTTAAAGCATTGCCCGATCCGATGGAGCACTTCGAGTATCTAGCGGACAGCTTTGAAAATTATGAAGATTCAGAAGCACTCGAGACGTTGATCGAGGTCGCGTCCACGTTGTCGAGCGAATTGCCCCACATCAACTATTACAAGATCCTGCCGCTGATCTTCAATGAAGATTACGACGTGGCGTTCGCGAAATTGGCCCAGGCGATTAAAGACCCAAAAACTGACCAGGACTACCTGACCTTTTATGAAAGCTGGCTGTGCAATGTCGCCGTCCATCTTGGCAGAGAAATCGAAGCCTATGAAACGTGCACCGATAAAGGCGAAGCACTGAACACATTGGTTTATCGGTTGCAGTATTTCAATGACGATGATGCCGAAATGAATGAATCCGAAGCGCAGGCGAGCGACACGAAACGCAAGGAATTAATCGACTCCCTATACGAACGACATTTGAGTGCCGTGCCGGATGATCCGAACGCATGGTTCATGATCGCCGACCGCGAGATGGAGGCGGAGGATTACCAGGCCGCACTGACTCATTACACGAAAGCCTTGGAGTTGACTGACGATCCCGATGGTCGGTACGCGCTGGTGGAAAGTTGTGTCGATTGCTACGTCGAATTGGACCAAGCGGTCCATGGTTATCAGTCACTGAAAGACAAGAAAACTGCGTTCCAGTGTTTTTCTTATGTGTTGGAAAGTGATTCGGACGCTTTCAAAGCGATCCAGCAGCAATATCGGGAGCAATTTCCCAACGATCTTGAAGTCCGGTTGCCAGAGATTGAATCGCTTTACGAAACGGAGAAGTTTGCCGAGGTATTAGAGTTGGCCGATGCGGTGATCGCCGAAGCCGATCCTGATGATGTCAATGAGTGGAAATTGTCGAGAGTTCGATTTTACCGAATCTTGGCGCTGGCTCATTTGAAACGCACCGACCAGGCACTCATTGAGTCCCGAAACGAAGACGACCATATCAGGGACCAATTGCGCACCCTGATCTATGCCATCAAGGGCCAGCGTCAGCGATTCACCGAAGCGTACAAGCGGTGTGTCGAAGTGTCTGATTACTTTGATGCCGATCAAGTTCTGGACTATGTCAAAGTCCCCCGCGACTGGATCCCGGAAATGACCGCAACCGAGGATACCGAGTTTTACCGCTATTTCGAACCGCGGCGGATCGTGTTTTTATTGCCCGATCCGATTCAGATCAGTGCTTTCCAAGTTAGTCAGGCGACCGAGGCCGTCGGACTCCGTTTGTCTGAAATACGTAAAAGTGAAATCTCGACCCACAGCGAGGATTTCTACTGTGCATTGAATGATCGGGCGGTGTTGGTCGCAACCGATCAATGCAAGTATTTTCTTTCAGTCGGAAACGAGCCCTATGCCACAGACTCCTTTGCCAATTTGGATACGTTGAGCGTCGAATGGGACGTCGAATTGAATGACGAGGATCTCGTTGCCGGTTACGAGGCGTTGCTCAAAGCGGATGAACGCGCCATGGCAGGTGCGGGCAAGGATTCATCGGACGATGGCGGCAACCCCGAGACGGATAGCGGTGGTGCCGAAACCGAGAATACAGAAGGCATCGACACGGAGGCCAAACTCAAAGAGGATGAGGAGGCGCAAAAGGCTCTACGCGAGGCTGTCGACGCCCACCGCGGTTGGTTTGCGATCGACATCTACACGTGGCCGCAGGACGTTCATAAGGAGACTGCCGTCACAATCCCCGCCGCCGCCAGACACCGCTTGGCAGAACTTGCCAAGCAGATCGTCGGTCAGCGAAGCACGGTTGCCGTCCACCCGGACAGTGGTCACGCTGTCGCCTGTTCCAAAGAGTTCTTCGAGGCCCTCCTCGGCGATGAACCTATGTCGGCGTTTGGCCTCGACGAAGAGTGATCTTCGATTTTGACGGCTCCAAAAACCGTCGTTGCATCCGCCTGCTCGTTTTCAGGCCGACCGGAAGCACCGTGAAGGGCGAAAAAGTAGGGAATTATCGGCGCAAGCGTTTGCGAACCATTGGTTATGATGTGGGGTTAAATCATCCAACGTTTCCCCGCCCCACCTCGCCGGCTCGCCTTCACCACGCGGTTTCTCGATGAAAACTTGGCTTCCTGCCCTCGTGCGAACGATTAT
>JAGQPO010001195.1 GCA_020426665.1 Planctomycetales bacterium | reverse complement strand
CACGCCCCAAGACTGGGCCGTGGGAATTGAAAAATTCCACAGTGCATTTGCAAAAATGCTTGGGCATGTGACGGCAGGTTGGTATGCATCCCGTTCAGCACACATAGCTTGTCGGCGTGGTCGGCGACGTTGCCAAAAAGTTCGCTGATCCAAAGACCACTCTCACCGCGTTGCTTGAATTCAAACGGAGATCCGAGCAAGGTCCCTGCCCGACCGCCGCCTTGATTACGTGGCGCCGGTTTTCCGTTGTCGGCGGCAAGTTGTGGTTTGTGATCAAACGTATCCAAATGGCTGGGGCCACCTTCCATACAAAGTAAAATGACCCGTTTGGCGCGTGGCTGGAAGTGTGTTTCCTTGGGAGCGGTGGAATCGGTCGACGATTCATTGCCGATCGCCGCTTGCCGGTGGGCCAGTGCGGCGAAGGCGAGGTAACCGAATCCGGAAGCGGATGATTGAAGAAGTCTTCTGCGAGTCTGCATGATTCGGCTCCGAACTACTTTCGATACTGAAATTCAGCACTGGCAAACAACGCCTGACAAAATGCACTCCAACGTTCCAGTTCGCCGCTGGGTCGTCCAAAGCGAGTTCGCGGAGGAGCGTCGTTCTGGTACGAAGCAATGAATTCTCGCGCGCCGTCTATTTCTTCGTCGGTTGGTTCGCGACCGAAGAATCTCAGGAACGCAGTCTGAATTCGTTCCTCTTGATCGCCAATCTTCAGCAGACTCTGTGCGGCTGCGTCGGACACCCGAACGACGAATTCGTTGTTTAACAGGTACAGACCTTGTGACGGCACGGTCGTCTGTTGACGTCGCGCCGTGATCAATGATGGATCGGCGGCATCAAAAAGTGCGAGCGATTCGGGAAGATTATCCCGAACGATCGGCAGATAGATGGACCGATGAACGTTTTCGGGATCATTAATTGATCGCGAAATGGGGACGTAACCGAAACGATCGACCGGGCCTTCGCCTTGTGTCGCGACTGCCGATCCGACCTGTGGACGGAGGTCCAACAGTCCGCTGATTGCCAACATTCCGTCACGCAGGCTTTCAGCGTCCAAACGTCGTGGTGACATTCGCCACAACAACACGTTGCCGGGATCGACTTCCATCGACAACTTCGTCGACGTCGAACTCAATTGGTAAACACGGCTGGTGACGAGATATCGAATCAGCTTCTTCACACTCCAGTCGCCGTCAATGAAACGTATTGCCAGGTGATCCAGCAATTCGGGATGCGAGGGTGCCCGTCCGGCAAGACCAAAATCATCAGCCGTTGGAACAAGTCCGGTTCCGAACAATTGCAGCCAGATGCGATTGGCCATCACGCGAGCGGCCAAAGGGTTGTCGCGACTGGCGATCCATTGCGCCAGTTCCAGCCGACCGCTGCTGTTTCGTGGTATTTCAAGCGGAGCACTGACAAGCACTTGCAACGTACCGCGGGGGACGGATTCAGCCTCGGGTGAATCGTGCTCGCCGCGCACGTACACGGGGCTGTCGCCAATGCGTCGTGATCCGTCGTAGGTGTATCGATTCGCGCCCTGTCCGAACGCCATCGGACGACCGAATCGGAAATCCGCTCCCGCACGTTTGTCTCGCACTCCCATCGCCAATAACTTCGGCGAACCATCGCGCTC
>JAGQPO010001194.1 GCA_020426665.1 Planctomycetales bacterium | reverse complement strand
GGACGCACGCCAAGGCCTGACGATCGAAATGATCAAATCAGGACACAAAGCAAAGAACCAAGTTCCCATTCTTCGTAACGATGAAGTCATCGAATACCCGGCGGACCAAGCAACGCTTACCAAACGCTATACCGAAAGGGCGATCGAGTTCATTCGCACAAAAAGTGATCAGCCGTTCTTTCTGTATCTGCCCCACACAATGGTGCACCTGCCGCTTGCCGTCTCCGATGCGTTCAACGATCCGAGCAAGGAGCTGATTACAAATGCAATTGAAGAAGTTGATTGGTCGGTCGGACAAATCCTGACGTCGATCAAGGACGCGGGCATTGCGGATAACACATTGGTCATTTTTACCAGCGACAACGGTGCCGCGGTCGGATCATCACTTCCGCTAAGAGGAAAAAAATCGAGTGTCTACGACGGCGGAATCCGAGAGCCAACTTTGATGTGGTGGCCGGGAAAAATTGCCGCCGGGTCCGTCTGTCGCGAAGTCGCCGCTTCGATTGATGTGATGCCCACGCTGGTCAATCTGTGTGGCGGAACCATGCCCGAACGAAAGATCGACGGTAAAGACATTTGGCCGCTGATCAGTGGGGTCAAAGATGCGAAAAGTCCTCACCGGCATTATGTCTTGATGCACGGACCTGGAACCGTGCGCGCGGGAAAATGGAAGTTCTACCCGTGGCGTGAAGGTGAATTCAAACAACGCGGTGCTGAGCTCAATGGCAAACCGTCCACTGAACCGGTGCAGCTGTACGACACCGTCGCCGACATCGGTGAGACAACCAATCTTGCCGCCGATCATCCCGAATTGGTCAAAGAACTACAGGCCGCGTACGATTCACACGTCAGTGAAATCAAAGCAAATCAACGTCCGACCGCACTACTGGTTCGCCCGACAAACGTTGTCTCGCCCGCGCGTCCAGTTGTCAAACGCAACAAGAAAAAAACCTAGCACTCCGTCAGTCGTCTGCCAACAACCACTTGTAGTTCCAAACGGGATTGTCACAGTCGACGCACGTTTCGCCATTGTCCAAAACGGCGCCTTTGCAGCTTCGACAATCCAAAATCCCGGGCAACAAGAAAGCCTGTCGGTCACGCTGGTTTGCCGCCTCAGCCGTTGCCCCGAACGCAACCGAAACAACGATTCGAACCGCATGGGGCATCAATTGATAGAGCACTAGCGGTGATCGACGTGCTTCCGGATAAACTTTTTCAATCGTGCTCGCGAAATGCCGGCGTCGTTGTTCGTCGTCAAATTCCAAGTACTCCATCGCACGTTGCGCGATCGGGCCGTTTCCAAAGCTGCCACCCAAACGCAATTCGCCTAACCAGCCGGTCGCCCATGCTCGATCACCAACTAACCCGGCGCTTCGAATAAAGTCCGCCGCCTCGACAACCTGCCAAATGTCGATTTCCGTTTTGGCGTTGTATTCACTGCTGTCCAACGAAACCGGAATGCTCATCGAATCCATCCCAAAGTATCTTTCAACATCGTGATGGATTCGTTGAAACATTAGATCGCGGGTCGTGTTCAGCCCTGTTGAAAGACTTTCAACAATTTGAATACCACGCCCAGTAGCCGAAACCTGGTCAAGCAATTCGGCGGCACGGATGTGTCTGGTGGAATGGTGCGTATTTGGCATCAGGCAGTCTCCTGGGTAGGTCGCTACCCATCAATATACCACTGCCGTCCGCCAGACACACGTCAATCCCTCCGAAGCCATTAGTGAGACTTCAGCAAGAACTCACTACGCTGTTCTGCGAATTGGCGCAGTGACATTCTTTCGTTCGAACTCTGATCGGTACCGGTTGTCGCAAGGAACGCTTCATACGTATCAAGCATTTTGGTATCGGCCTTTACGATCGGAGAAATCAACTCTCGATACCGATCAATCGATGGTTTCAACCGTTCCCAATCGAGTGATTGTTCGGCGATTTGATGAATGTACTTCATGTAACGCTCGCGCAGTTCGGGAATCGCCAACAACCTGCTTCGCAACGGCATACGGTCGCTGTCG
>JAGQPO010001193.1 GCA_020426665.1 Planctomycetales bacterium | reverse complement strand
GTCAGCGTTGTTACCTGGTTTTCGTTGACGGGAAACAAGTCGACGGAATCGATGCGTGGAGCGACATTGTTGACGGCAATAGTAAACGATTGCGGTATCACCGATGTTAAATCAGCCAGTTCAAGATCATCGGTTGCAAAGGTGCGCACCGTGTAAGAAGCCGCGTCTTGCTCATAAACATGCGAGATTGTCAGCGTCGGCCAATCCACCGAATCGCGATCCACCGGACCGATCATTTCCAGGTCGGAACCGTCGCCCCAATCAATGGCCAGCTTCACCGGATCGATTGATCCCGGTTCAACGATCGTGGCGTACAGCAACAAAGAAGTTCCCTCATCAACGGACGACGGAGTCACGAATAACGAATCAATATCGATGGCCGGAGGGACATTAGTCGTCGTCAACGTGAAGAATTCCCAGCCACCCCGGTTGATCCAGCGAACGGGCAACCGGACTCCATCCACCAGCTGATAGGGTTCATCGTCATCGGCAACACGAATTTGCAGTTGGTACTGTCCATCGTCAGGAAGTACGAATCCGGGATCCTCCCAGTTGGGATCCGCAGCCGCGGCGAGAATGCTTGAAAATGACGTTAACTCCAGACCCGGGCCACTCACGCTCCATTCGTAGACGAGACCATCAAGATCGACGTCAACATCGGCAATCGTGACAACATCGGTGATCGGATATACCTTGTCACCTTCGTCGAATTGCGAAGCGTTCGCCGCGAGGCGGGGGATAACGTTTTGAACGTTGATGGTCACCGAATCCACGAACAGGGATCCCGGCAGATTGTTATACGTAACCTCCAATTTTGCTTCAAAGATCCCGTCATCGGCAGACTGGAAGGTCAGAGAGGTACCATTCGTCGACCAATCGCCGGCATCAACTGGATTTCCCTGGTCGTCGGTCAACGTCCAGACCAGATTTCGGTTGGCAGCGTTTGAAGTGTTCGGATCCACAATTGCGCCATGAATTTGGATCGTGTCGCCTTCCATGATCCTTTCTTGGCCGAATCCACGATCCGGCCCCAAATCGACGATGCGAACATGACCGAAATCGATGTTTTCAACGATCTCCGTTCCCACACCGACTGTCACGTCATGCCCGGGACCAAAGGGGAGGATATCAAAGACAGCATCGTCGGAACCATCCGTCACAAAAAAGTGACCGTCTCGAATGACGACGGAATTGGCGCCACCGGAGGGCAGAATGACACCGTTGGGACCGACCGGTAAACTGGACCGGAACAAAAGCGAGCCGGTGTCTTCGTCGAAATCGAAGACTGCCAGTTCGTCTTCGTATCGACCGCTGACAACCACCGTGTGATTCGACACGTCTAGCGATGACGCACCGTACAGACCGTCGACGCCGGCGTCACCATCGCGATAAGTCTGCACCAAAGCCAGCGTGCCTGTCAGTCGATCAAGATGCAATACCGTGATCGCATTGTCCCAGGATGCCGTGACCAGCACGTAGTCGCCAACGATGGCGATATCGCTGGGACGCTGCAGATTGGTTATTCCGTTCTGTTCGTCGTAAATGGTGGACATCTGAGCGAGCATGCCGGTCGTCACATCGCGGCGAAAAACGGCAACGCTATTATCGATTTCGCTGGCAACAACCAGCCATTCACCCGATCCGTCAATCGCCAACGCAGTCGCACCATTGATTCCAGTGATGCCACCAACCTGATCGACCACAGCAGCGACCAGATTCAACTGCTTGGTATTGGGATCACGCGAAAAAATCGTGACCGCATCGTCAGACCGACTTGCCACATAGACAAAGTCATCAACAACAACCGTATCCGAAGCGCCTCGTAGGGAGTCGATCCCATTTTGGCCGTCAATGATTTCCTGGATGCGCGACAGTTCGCCTGTCAGTGGATCTTGAGCGTAGGTCGTCAATCCGCTGCTGCGATTGACGAAGATCATCGAGCCATCGTGGGAAAGCGAATTCACGTCCCACAGCCCATAAACACCATCACGGCCATCGATCAAAGTTTGGACCGGAATGAAGTTCCGCGTAATCGGATCGACGCGAAAGACGCTCATCGCTTTGTCGTCACCGCCGGCGACGGTCACAAATTGTCCGTCGTCGCTGACCACCAATGAATGCGTGCCATCCAGTCCATCCACGCCATCACGGCCATTCCACAGGCTTTCAATAAACCATAACTCTTGCCCGAACACCCCGTTGAATGGATAAAATGTGGAGATCGAGTCATCGCCAATACGCGTGACATAGACCGCGTCGCCTGAGGGAGCGATCGACAGATGACTGGATTCCGCCCATTGTTCGATTCCCGGCGTGTAGACATTCGACGTTTGCAAATAGGTGAGCATTCCAGTCGTTGTGTCCCGCCCGAACCATAATAGCGGAATGTAATCGCCGCTTGTAACGAATACGTTTTCCCCAGTGGAATCAATCGCAATATCCGTTGGATAGGTCAATCCATTGATACCGTTTTCAAGATTACGCAGCGTCTGTAGATGCGACAGCAGTCCCGTGCCGCTATCGCGTGAAAACACCGTAATGGCCTCGTCATATTCCGCGACCGCGTAGACAAAGTTCCCACTGGGATCGACCGCAATAGCTTTCGCACCCCCGAGACTATCAATGCCCCCCTGTTCATCGATCAACGTTTGCAGGTGCGTTAAAATTCCTGTTGCCGAATCCCTGGAGAAAACACTCAATGCGTTTCCACCTTGGCCGGCGACAATGACGTGCGCGCCATCTGGCGTAATCGCCACGTCCGTTGCGTAGTCAAGCCCTGCGAGGAACGTGTCATAGTAATCGACGCTTTGTCGAAACGTCAGCGCACCGGTTACGCTATCGCGATCCAGAGCGATCAGTGACTGGTCAGTGACCACATACAGATGGCTTCCGGAAGGAGCCACGACGATGGCGGCTGCATTCCACAAACTGGGCAAGCCGTCCTGATAGCTGAAAATCGTTTGTGTGTGATTCAGCCAACCCGTGGCAGAGTCACGCTCAAACACTGTAATCGTTTCGTCCAAATTCGAAATTGCATACAGATGTGCGCCATTCGGACTCAGTACCAAATCGCTCGCGCCGGCAAGCTGGATGGCTGGAGATTCGCCGTCGTGAATCGTTTGGATTTGGGTTAATTGGAAGGTGAGGGCGTCCTGTTCGAAGACCGCGATTGCACCCTGTCCACCCGACGTCACATAGACAAACCGTCCGTCCGCACTTACCGCCGAACTGCTGGCGTCATCAAGTCCGTTGATTCCGTTGTCGCCATCGCGGATGGACGTTACAAAAACCTGGTTCGCTTGCGGACCTGTGGAAATTCCCGTTTCCGATTCGAATTCGGAAACAAGGTAACGTCCAAACGTCAGGCCATCGAAACGATAGTTGCCAGAGGCATCGGTAAGCGACAAGAGATCGGTGCCGGCATCGAAGACGCCATTGACATTCACGTCCAAATAGATCGGCTGTCCTTCCACGCCTAAGTAAGAAGGCACATTTTCGTCGGCGTATCCATCTTGATTGAGATCGTTGAAGTATCTTCCCGAGATCGAACCGGTACCCACATTGATGCGGAAGTCGACACTCGCGCTGCGGCCCTTCAAGCGATGAATTCGTGCTTCGTACTGCGACTTGATTTCTTGCGGTGACAAAGCACGATCAAAGGCGGCGATCTCGTCAAGTTGTCCCACGAAGGGGTCATACACCGACGCGGCCGGATTGGTTGCACCGGCACCGGCAACCCAATACCCGTCCACAGAGATCCGTCGTGGATTGACGGATCCTTTTTCTAACTCAACGCGTTCGCCATTGATATAGAGCCGGCTCAGCGAAACGTCATTGTCGACGAGTGTCGCGGCGACATGAACCCACTGATTGGTCAAATTGGGAGTGTCCTTGATGTACAGCAAGTCTCCGGAACCGGTACTGACTCCGAAGCGACCCGTGGCATCGAACATGAATTCGTAAAGTCCGGCGCGGAGTGCCGTTTGCTCTTCTCCGCCCCCGCCCCATCGCATCCAAAAACTGACGGTGGTGCTGATCGAAGAGAATTGTCTATAGCCCAAGTCGACACTACCTTGGTCGAACTCGAGCGCGGAGTTGAACACACCGCTCAATGGACCAGTGACGCCTTGCCGAACTCCGTTGGCGATCCACCCCGATCGGAATGGGTCCATCTCGTCCGCAATCGGATTTCCGCCCAGCTCATTGAAGCGATAATAAAGCGTCGGAGCTTGCGACAGAATCGTATCGCGATAAACCGGCTCGACGTCCTCCGCGATCAACGTGGCAACGACGAATCCCTCGAATCCCGGAATTGGCGTCGCCACAATTCTGTCATCGATGATGGCAGCAGAAACGTCGATGGAGCCGGCGCGAATCGATAGTCGTACTTCATCACCATCGCTGTCGTAAACGCCCAAATCTGAAAACCCGCTGGCATCGGAGATCGGTAAATCGATTGATCCAATCGTATCCTTGGCAATCGACAGATCGGGCATCGGCGCGATGAACGACACCGCATGGTTGAGATCAATCAGCACACCTTCGCCGACCAGCGTGGTCGGATCGTTACCCAAGCTTTCATATTCGACGATCGTGTCAGTGCTTGGATTATCTTCGCCGGGACGATCCCCTTTGAGAACGGGAACAATTTCATCGAGCGCGACATCGTTTAACGGATTCCCCCGTAGATCAACGGTCTGCAAGTTTGGCAAGACAGCGCGTTCGATCCGAACGGCATCGGCGATCACGTTTCCGTCTGTTCCGCTAAGCTCGATGCGAAGTTCGCCGCCTAGTGGTGTGACTCGACCGAGGTATTGCCACGCTTGTCCGCCAAACCATTGTGGATCGACGGGCAAGAATCGCTGGTTGACATCGACGGGCTCAAGCGTGTTTGCCGGGTCACCATTGACGGTGTATCGCGCCCAACGACTTTGCAATTCGCGATCCGGGCTTCCGGTGTAAACTTGCCACCCTTCGACGCCGTCGGCAAGCAAACTCCACGTTGATGAATCGACAATACCGGTGTTGATACCGGGACGAATTGCCAGTTCCAGGGAGTCTCCGAAGGTCCGTTCAAACATCATCACCGTCAGTTGAGTCGTTAACGGCTGGCCGCTAACGGTAAACTGGCCGGTCGTCCACAGGTGTGAACGCACGCCTTCGTAGCGTAATTGACTGGCACCGGCAACGCCGCCGCCCTCGCCGGACTCGGCGGTGAAGTTGACGCCCGCCAATTCCAACAATCCGCCATCGTCGCTGGCGAATCCAATGCTCCATGTGCCCACCGGTATCGTGACCCAGGCCGTTGCCTGCAGCACAAAGTCGTTCAACGATTCGTCAGCTACACCATTGGGATAGGGGTGCGTATTCGCAAAGGTTCCCGCGTAGCCACCATAATTGATTTCGGAGCTGAACTCCCGCAGGTCCTCAATGATCGTCGCCTGGCCACCCGACCCATTCAGGATCGAAAGCGCTTCGCTTGTACTATCGATTTGCTGTGAGACGCGAACCATTCGTGTCTCGAATCCCGGTGCAACCGTCGGCCAAGTGACATACACGTCGTAGGGTTCGGCGGCTAAATCACCGAAGGTGTAGGTCGCTGAATTCGATGGCGAGTGATCCGGTGATTCATTCGCAAACAGGCTCGGCAGTACGCGAATATCACCTCCGTATCCGAGCGTTTGCGATTGCGTCAGCCAGCCAATTCCTTGTTCGGAGTATCCCAAATCGCCGGCATCGATGATCTTCTGCCCAGCCAACGCATCGATATTCGCAATCGCATTGTCTCGTAGCAGCAGCATCTCCAGTCGCGGCAATGCCGCCAGTTCGTCGATCGAACCAATTTCGTTATCGACCAAGGAAAGATAGCGCAGACTCGGCAAATTCCCCAGTCCGGACAGCACATCCACCGCGCCTCCAAACGCATTCCTTCCCAATAAATTGCCGTCCAGGCTCAATCGCGTTAATTCGGTCAATCCGGACAGGGACCCAAGGGTGTCAAGCGGATTCGCTTCATCCGCAAGAGCATCGTCGGCGCTCAACGTTTCCAACAGCAGGTGCTGACGGATTTGCTGCAACGACGTTTCACTGAGTACGGGATTCCGATCGAGCAACAGATGTCGCAAGTGCTGCGGCCCTTGCGAACTTCCGACAAGATTTCTGGCCGCCGACTCATTAATCGTCAGCCCGATGAGTCC
>JAGQPO010001192.1 GCA_020426665.1 Planctomycetales bacterium | reverse complement strand
CGGGTCAGCGAGAAGACGCCCTCGTCCAAAAAAATGTAGGTCTGGTTGTTCGATTGATTCACCTGATCGATCGCGGACCGCAGCGAAACGTTGCCCGACGCGTCGTATGGATTGAGATTCAACGGGTCGACATCAATGGTGTCTTCGACCGTATTGACGTAGAAACTGTTTTCACCTTCGATCCGCACATTGAAGCCCCCCAGCGCACCCGCAACAACTGGGATTTCGGCAAGGTTGCGTACCGAATTCGCATTGACCAATACCGTGTAACTGCCGAAGTCCAGTGGGTCCCAATCGCCGCCGGGGGCGTCCACGAAATAGGTTGCGGTGATCACCGTCGAATCGACAAAGTCTTGAGTGACAAAGTTCGGTGTAAAGATGTTTCCCGTCGCGTTTTGTCGGATCGAAAGATTATCCTTCTTGATGGTGTTCGTATCGACTCCGTTTCGATCGCGATAGGTGACCGTCAGTCCCAACGGCGAACCGGTCGCAATCGTGACGGGTGGCGGTTGGACGAACTCGGCACGCGGTGCGAATCCAGAAAAATTGAGTGCGCGAGACGCGTTGATTCGTCCGCCGCTGGCGACTTGGTTACCCGGCAGCTGATTGAGTTTTGCCGAGTCGATAATCGCTCGTTTCACCTCGTTGACCGTCACGCCGGGCAATCGCGAATGAATCAGCGCGGCTGTACCGGCAACATGAGGAGCAGCCATGCTGGTTCCGTTGAGGATCTCGTAACGACCATCGGGATAGGTACTGAGGACTCCGACGCCGGGCGCCAAGACGTCAACGGATTGAAGACCATAATTCGAAAAGCTGGCGATCGCATTTCGCGAATCGCTGGCACCAACGGCAATGATGTTGTCCAGGTCATAGCTGGCCGGATAAAAAGGCGTGATATCGTTGTTGACGCCCCGGTCGCGGCTGTCCCCGTTGCCGGATGCGGCGACAAATAAGATGTCCGCTTGACCGCTCGACGCGATTGCCGATCGGAGCGCCGGGTTGCTGCCTCCGGATTGCCCCCAACTGCTGTTCGTGACGGGAACGTTGACGTGATAGGTTGTCTTCATCATCGTCGCATAGTTGATCGCCGCGATCGCGTCCGCCGTACTCCCGGAATTATTCGCATCGAGGAACTTCAGCGACATGATCGACGATTGCCAGTTGACGCCCGTTACGCCGATGCCGTTGTTGCCGATCGCACCGATCGTTCCCGCCACGTGTGTGCCATGGCCGAGCACATCCGACGGATTGTTTGGCGCGAACGGTTCATTCGCACCGCTATGAAAGTTCCAGCCAAAGAAGTCGTCGATAAAGCCGTTGCCTTCGGTGTCTAATCCATCGGACCATAACGGATCGGCCAACAGATCCCAAGCATCGATTCGACCATTGAAAATCCCGTCTTGATCGGGCAGGTCCCTGACGTATGTGGCGTTGGCGCCAGTGGCGTAGGGTGTTGCCGTTGTCAATTGATCGACGGTCGCAAGGTCGCCAGAAATCAGGTTTCCGTCGACATCCAGCTGCACAGTCGACGCGACATAGAATTGATTGTTGATAACGGCAAGGTTGTTCAGGTCATAAAACGTAATCAATCCGTCCCCGTCAACGTCTTCCAGCAGGTTCGCCAAGTGGCTTGTAATCTCTCCTTGATTTAGCCAGATGTTCAGATAGAGGTCTGGATGTGTCGGATCAATCCCCGAATCGATCACGGCTACGACGACTTCCTTGCTGCCCGTAGTGTCGTCCCATGCCTCTAATGCGTCGACATCGGCGCCGGCTGTTGCACCGAATTGACCTTCATTGTTCAGGCCGATCAATTTTGGAAACAATGGATCGGAGGGAGGAGCAATGGTGCCCCGAATGGAATCGTTTGTCGAAAAATTCGTTATGAATGAGCTGGAGCCGAGTGCATTGTTTATAGCGGCCTCTTCCGAGTAGGCTGCTTCGATCAGTAGCAGACCTTTCTGCCCCAGTCCACGGACCACGTCGAAATTTACTTGTTCACGATCGAGCAAGCGATCCACATCGGCGAGCCGATCGATTTGGTCTGCACCTGATTGGCTCAGTTGCACGATCCACTGGCCGGTTTGTGTCGCCTGCATCGTCGATGAATTGATGCGGACGGGGCCGACAAACTTAGAAATGGACTCTGATCGCAAGACACCTGGATTGGCGTTGACCGTTTCAAACCAGTTGACAGACGGGACCGATTCGGCAACCTCCGTCGGTGACGTAACCGCGGCACTCAAAGTACCGGCGAGCAGATACCGGGCTTCCAGTTTTTCGACCTGAAGTCTTAAGAGGTGCCGTTTCCCGCGACGTAACAACGTGTGTTTCCGAAGCAGTCGACACGCATGATGGTGCGAAGCTCGGTTTCCGTTTGGTTTCATCATGTTTCCCGCGCCGTTAAGTGATCAGGTTGCAAATTCGACTTCTCGGCCGGTTTCGGCTTCGCCAACGTTTCGCATCACGCGGGGTACTGTGGGGGCGTCGGTGAAACCCTCAATTCCCCCAAAGCGTTTTAGATGACAGGTGGAGAGTTGTCCAGTTAAATACCCCCCTGAGGGCCGGCGATGTCCCATTTAGACGGAAATGCGCCTCGATCCCCAAGCGGATTCGCCGAACAAAACGTGTCACGCCGATTCGTTCTCACTTGTTCCTGAACGTGCTGCCGGTGCGTGCTACGATCTGTGTCCATGTTCACCCTCCCGTTTGGAGGTGGTTTCGAGCTATAAAGGGTCACACGTCAACAATGAGTCGAACGGAAAAAACGCCAGGAGAAGAGCCGGAGAAGCAGCCAAGCAGCCGACTGGATGATCCGCTGATGTCAGCCGACCCGCACGCTTCGTATGACCCTACTTTGTTTTCAGACGGACGCGGGGCCAGGTCGGACGATCCGCGGGACGTCGATTTGCCGCCAAACAATTCCGGGGACGGCAGTTGGGAAACGAATCTCAACGCTTATGTTCCCGAAACGATCGACTCGGACGTGTGCACGGATCATGCAGAGCATCGGAAAACTCCCGTCGACAATGCCAACTTTGAAACCGTGGATTCGATACCGATTACCAGTGGATCCAACGCGTCAAATGAGTCTGATGCCGCGGCGCGAGGATCAAAGGAACTGGATGCGGTCGTCCCTGTGCACGCCAACGATCCATCCAGCCGATACTCTCCCACGGAGATGTACGCGCGTGGAGGCTTAGGCGCCGTCTATCGGGCTACCGATCGAGAGCTGAATCGATTGGTTGCGCTCAAGGAGATTCTTCCGGAGCACTCGGCGAAAACTCAATATCAGGAAAAGTTTATCTT
>JAGQPO010001191.1 GCA_020426665.1 Planctomycetales bacterium | reverse complement strand
GCGGCTTGCCGTCGGGACCGACATCTTCGGCCCAGAAATAATACGACACCAAATCATCCGGTTTCGCCTGCAACGATTCAAAGTCGATCGTGTAATTGACGGCAGAGTCGACGTTGCGGGCGACATCGGTTCCCAGTTCGACGGAGACTTCATCCTGGTCTTCCAGGGTGTAAGTGATCCCTGTTTTCGAAACGCCGTAATCATCGCGAACGCTGGCGCGCAACGGCAATTCCTGGAGCGCCGAAACGGTCACATCGCGGGCCTTTTCCAGTTTTAATTTGGGCGGCTTATTGGGCAGCACTTTGATCGACAATTCGGGCGGATATTTGTTTTCCCGATCTTCGTCGTCTTTCAATTTCAATGTGTACGACTCAGATGTTTCAGCGGTGATGGCAATTTCATAGGCGGCGTAGGTGACCACAGAATCTGGTCGACCGGCATCGCTTGAATCAGCGTCTGAATCCGGTACATAAGTCACCGCAGCACATTCGATCGGGTCACCATTTTTCGGGTTCAACGTGCACGTCGAAACCGACTTGTTCAACAACAATCGCCAGGTGACCTTCGTGCCTTGCACCACGCTGACCTTGACCGTGTCTTCGACGGTCCGCGACTCCATCTTTGTGTACTCGGGGAAATCCAAGGTCGCGTCACTGCGCAACAGCTCGGGAAACTCATAAACGTCGACTGAATAAAGTTTGCTGTTCCAATGTTCGGATTCGATTCGGTACTTCAGCGGTTGATCGACCCGCGACAGGTATCCACCGACGATCGGATCACTGAGCAATCGTTTCATCGGTCCTTCGGAAATCGTTCCGTCGACAAACTCGGTGACCAACGTGGCTGTTTCCGGCGCGTTTTCACTGAACTCTGCGGTAACGACTAAACTGGTTCCCCGTTCGATGGACGTGTCGCCTGGCAAAACCGTAACCTCTTGGTCGGACGGTGGCCGAATCATTTCCGCGGCCGACAAAACAGTTTGTTTGGTGTTGTCCCGCAGATCGGTCATCGAAACACCGACGGCGGCGGCCAGCGCGCCGGCGCCACATAACCGCGACGCCCACAAAGACAGCGCGGAAACAACGGTTTGCCAATCGTGCGAACGAAAGTGATCGTGAGTTTCGCCGACCAAATACTGGACCAGTGGGGCGGAGGTTTGTTCCTCTTGCACGTCGGCCGTCGTCAGCAACCGCTCACCCAGCGTTGGAAACGCCGACTCGATTTTCGAAGCCGTTGAATGAACACCTCCGGTCAACCGACCGGCCAAGATTCGGGAAATCAAGACAGCAATGACAACGGTCGCAACAACCAACGTCCAAGTCGTACGGTCATCAATTTGTCCGTAAAGCTGTGAACCACGGATCATCAACGCGATCAAAGTCGCGACGATCGCAAACACCGTTAACAGCGACCAGAAGTGCCTGGCCTTGACCCGCGCGGCGACGCGTTTCATCTCTCGCTGGATGCGTTCAAGTTGCCGCTGGGTCACGCCGACTTTTGAGTCGAAACGCAGGTCTTCAGAGGGTGCGTTAATGTCACTCATGTTAACATCGCTTGAAACGGAGTGTGATGAACGGCTAAGAGAACTCTTTGGCAGATAGAATTGGTTGCATTCATGCCGATTCAACCTCGCCGGACGATCGATTCTTGGCCGCGACAATTGTCTCGGCGGCAATCAATCCAAGGGTTGCAAGGATTAGCCATTGCCACCAACCTTGCCGGGCTTCCAATTCAATATCCCGCAAAGCTCGTTCGGCTGTTTCGTCCTGTTCCCGCGTTGCAGGCGACGAAACCACGGCGCCGAATTCGGCAATACGATCCAGGTCGATGGGCGCGGTCTGGCTTTCAACCGGGTTTAAGTTGACCGCGATCTTGGTTCCATCGTCAAGGTCAATGAATCCAGGTTCGGTTGCAACCTCGTCGCCCTCCAGAGCGTCTCCGACGGCAATTGATTCAGGCGCAAGTTGGCGGTTTGGGCCAAGCATCCCCAATAATATCGGAACGAACTTGGTTGACAAAGCAAATTGACTTTCCGACGGCTGCCACCCGGCAGCCAGCAACCACACCTTGCCACGCGCAGTATCGACGTCGTCGATGGAAACGCTGCGAGTGACCAACAACGGCGATCCGTCATCCAACTTTAGGGTCACGCTGGT
>JAGQPO010001190.1 GCA_020426665.1 Planctomycetales bacterium | reverse complement strand
GGTTGGACACATGGCTGGACTCGATTTTGCAAGAACGATGGAGTTTGCAGCGACGATCTCCGATGTCACCGACCTGACCAGTGTGCTGTTCATCAAATGCTTCGTTCCGGGAACGCCGGTTTGGGTTCCCGTCGAAGGGGCGGGTGATTTGTTTGCAGCCGGATACCAAGGTGGACCGCTCATCGAGACCGCCACAAATCAGGCATCGATGACACAGTTGGCTGCCGGTGTCTCGGTCGCCATCCTGACCGCGGTCTCATTCTCGGCGCTGATGGCTCCGGTCAAACGTGATGATGAGGAAGCCGACGAACACGACAAGCTTCGTTGGCGAAGTGTCGATACGGTCTTCGGCGGCCGTGATGCATCTTGGCAAGACCTCGCCGACGTGTTGTGGTCCGATCCACACGCTGCTGAGTATCACTGCGGTGACAGCCCACATCGCTTTAGAAAAATTGGATTCAGTTGAACATGAATGATCGCAGCTGCGTGACGATCGGGCAAAAACGGTTCCTTTAAAATCATTCCTTCGGTGACTCCTATGTTCGCTTTAAACGAAACCAACAAAACAACGCGACGACGAATCGTGGCATTCACGGTCTTGGTCTTGGGACTGGCCCTGTCGTTGCGTTTGATTTTTGGCGGTTCCATCATGTCGTCGACGGAACCGACCGCGGCGTCGGTCATCGCGGATGCAACGACACTTGCATCGCTGGATCCTGACCAGCGTCATTCGGGCGGGATGATGACCAAGCCGATTGAAACATTGCGAGTTGGCGATCGCGTGTTGGCCGAGAACCCCGAAATCAGCGACCAACAACGTGCAACGTGGGCGGAACCTGAGTGGCAAGATTGGCTGCATCTGTCACTGAAAATGCCGTTGACGATCGATGGCACTGACGCAGAGCCCGCGATTTTGGAGATCGAAATCCTACGTCCACAACAATGGTTCATCGATCAGGTCGGGTTTGTGCTGAAACCGCGCGGTATCGATGGCGCGGCGGCGATCGAAAACTTGATGCATGGACCGAAGATCGTGCCCGAGGTCCGCACGGTCGCCGATTCGCCGCTCCGCGAGTCATTTCGCTATGTCAGCGCGGCGGGCGACGAATTGGGAGGTCGCAGTTTGGATCTGGTCGGGTTGTCGGTTGAATTGGATTTACCGGAAATGGGCGCGGTCGGTACGGCCTACGTTACCGAGATCAAACCATGTCCCGGTGTGCGGCCCGGGTCGGGACAAGTCGTTACCGCGACGTTTGCCCATCCTCCATCGGTTGCCGTGCTGGACGTGACATTCCAAGACGCATCGGAGCCGATCGGAGTCACCGACAATCACCCGTTTTGGTCGGTCGATCGACAACAGTTTATCCCTATCGGACAGATGGAAATCGGCGAGCGGGTGCTGACCCTTCACGGGGAAACCAAGCGAATCGAAAGCCGGTTGCCGCGACCGGGTCCGCAACTGGTTTATAACCTCGAAGTCTATGGCGAACACGTTTACTATGTCGGCCAGCAGGGTTTGCTGGTTCATAACTCGTACCAGTCCAAAGCCGATCGGCTGCGCAATAAGTCGCAGGTCGATCTGTTGCGTGACGATGCGTTTTCGACACTGAAATCGGTGCGCCGTCACGTTGAAAAGGAAATGCGACGCGACCCAAAACTGCGCGGACTGTTGAATTCAATCAAAGGCGGTGACACCCAGGCGAGCATGATCTATGGTTTCATTCTTGATGCTCGTGTCAAACGCACGCTACAACAACCGGGCGCGGCGACCGGCATCACTCGAATCAGCGGTTTGGTCTTTTCATCCGGTGGATCAAGAATGGGATCCGTGGTGAAACCGGGCGGAACGTTTGGCGTCCGAGGCCAGTATCGACTTCCCGATTTTACGTTCACCAAAGGCGGCGTACGCGAGTTTTGGGATCTCAAGGGGCCCGGTTTCCAACGCGCTACCAGTCGGCAATTTGATGACATCAGAAACTGGACCGGCATCGAGCCGATTGCGTTGAGGTACAACCGTTGAAAAAAGGTTCGCAACGATCTCAATCCCAACCGCCGGCGCCCGAATACGGATTGGCGTGCGGTGTCGTGTTTTTCGTCAGTGGCGACCTGGATGTGGCAAGACCCACGATCACTCGACTTGGTACATCGCTGTTGGATTTGTTGGGGCAGGCAAGTGATGACGCGAGCGCCGCTGCTTTTGCAAAGCGGTCCAAGACACGATGGAAACAATTTGCCGAATCGGTATCGTTCGAATCCACCGAGCGATTCACCGCAGTACGGTCTTCCGCCAAGGAGTACCAAGCAGGGCAATTGACCATGGTGGGAGCCAATGCTTCACCGGGATGTCTGAATTTACCTTCCTTCATTTACGCTGAACTTCCGCAATCAACTGATGACCAACAGATCATCGGGGTCATGGTTGACGCCGTCGCATCCGGTCACGTGTTTTTGGCGTTGTCGGATGTCGTCCTTGCCGACAACCCCAAGGACTAT
>JAGQPO010001189.1 GCA_020426665.1 Planctomycetales bacterium | reverse complement strand
CATCTCCATCGGGCAACGCAACGACGTGCTCTCGTTGGGCCGCAATCCAGTCGACCGGTGCACGAAGCGAAGCGAGTGTCTGCAGATGGCCGCCCCGAATGAATCGGTCGGGCAAGAACGGTGGCGGCTCAAAGGTATCCATTTCGAACCAGTGTAAAGAAACGCAATTGATTCATGCAAACCATTCGGTCCTTTATCTCGATTCCCATCACACCGGCAATCACGTCGGCGGCCATCAAAATCATCAAGACGCTGAAACCGCATGACGACGGAATCAAATGGGTACCGACAGACAACTTGCATTTGACACTCAAGTTTCTCGGTGAAGTGGACAACGTCGAGATCCCGGAAGTTTGCAAGACCATTCGCAGAGTCACCGAGACGATTGAACCATTTGAGCTGCATTTTTCCGGAACCGGCGGATTCCCCAGCGCGGAAAAACCACGCATCGTGTACGCAGGCATCGACGACCCGTCCGGGAATCTCGTCACGCTTGTCAGTGGGCTGGAAAAACAACTCGCCGGTCTGGGATTCAAACCCGAACCTCGCGACTACACGCCCCACCTGACGCTCGGTCGCACCCGCAGCAATTCGCGCCGCGCGGGCAGCGAACTTGTCGATGCGATGGCCGCCTTGGGCAATGTCAACTTGGGTGAAATGGTTGTGGACGAAGTTCACTTGATGGCAAGTTTCCTGGACAAAGCCGGTCCGACCTACCAGGTGATGGACACCATCGAACTGGATTGAGAGCGTCTGCCTATTGCCGGCGGACTGGACTAGACTGATGGAATGAGTACCGCACCCGATTCAGACGCTATCAAGTCGCCAACTTCTTCGGTGATCCAGCCGCCACCGGTGTCTCCACCACCGCCGGCCAAACAGACACGCAACTTCAGCGTCAGCACTCGCATCACGGATGTACTGGCCGATTTGGGAGGAATTCCGGCCCAGCGATTGCTTTCGGGCGATACCGGCCAGGCCGACATCGATGAATTGTTGCAGCGTCATCGCAGCGGAAACTTGTGCGAATTAGTCGACGGACACCTCGTGGAGCGAGCAATGGGATATCGAGAATCGTTGATCGCCATGATGATTGGGCGGTTTATCATCGAATTCGTCGCATCACGTAATCTTGGAATGGTTTCCGGTCCCGACGGTTTCTTTCGGCTCTCTCCCACGCTCGTTCGCGGCCCGGATGTTGCCTTCATCTCCTGGGATCGGCTGCCGGATCGCAAGGTACCGGGCGAAGCCTGCCCGGCGATTGTTCCTGAATTGGTCGTCGATGTGATTAGCGAAGGGAACACGCGAACCGAAATGACGAACAAACGGCGGGAGTATTTCGGACGCGGAGTCAAATTGGTTTGGATAGTCGATCCCGACGAACGAAGCGTGGCAGTCTGGCATTCGATCAATAACTTCCAAGTGCTTGACGAAACTCAAACAATCGACGGCGGCGACGTCCTTCCGGGCTTGGCGATTCCATTGATGGACGTGTTCAAGGTGCTCAATGGCCCCGATGAAATTCCCATCGAAGAGTTGGAAAAAGGAACCAACCAATAACGCCGACGACGGGTTGGAATCATACGATCACAGAAATGTTCGTTGGTGCAGCGATTCTGTTAAACAAATCTGACGCACCAGCGCATCACCGGTTTGCCAAACCATTCTTTCCCTGCGCCGGCAAGCCGTCTCATGCCCGAATCCCCTACCCAGCGTCTGATCTCGTTGAACGACCAGGCGATCGCAATTCTGCGTCTGGGGATCCCTTTGGACCTTGGGCTGGGTGCAAACTGCGAGCGTCAACTTCGCCAAATCAATGACATCCTTCAGTTCGAGTCGGATTCAGACCACACGATCGAAACGCTGCTGGCGCGACAATCGTTACCCGAGCGGTACGTGTCCGTCGCGCGGATGATGTTGGCGACCGACGACCCGGCCCCGATTTTCGAATCAATCGCGTCCCAACAACTCGCCCGCGACGCCGCCTCCAATCCGTTTCGCCAAGCCGTCATCGAACCGTTCGTCATCGCGGGACTTGGATACCTTGGACTGATTTTCCTCTGCTCGTACACGCTTCCGCATCTGGAATATCAATACACCCAGCAGGGCCAGGTTCCGTCGGGCGTCACGAAATTTTTGATGACCATCCGCGACGCGATGCCGATTTGGATTGTCGCCTTTCCAATCTTGATGATTGTGATTTGGTTGGTCTGGGGCAAGTTTGTCAAGCAAGGTTTGATGAACCACATTCCCGGCAGCGGTCCCTATGGTCGGTGGCTGGTCGCCGAATCACAGGCCAAGCGATTGTCGGCAATGGTTGATTCCGGGGTCGATCAAGACACCGCATTGTCCTTGGCCACCACCAGCGTCACGCCACACACGCCCGTCCGGCCGATTGCCGAAAGTATCGTCCGCTCCGGGAACGGGGAATCTCGCCGGCGCGCACTTAACCGTCTGGCGCGTTTTTATCACTTCCTAGCCGAAGATCGGCGACAGACGTATTTCAACAAGGCACCGGCTTTGATCGGCATGTTCTTCGCCGCAGTCGTCGTCTTCGGGTACGCACTTGCAACTTTCGTTCCCTGGATCGAAGTGCTATCGAACTTGAGCGGACTGGGGTCCATGCAGCAATGAACCCGAACGAACCATTGTTTGGCAATGCCCCACACGAAAGCGATCCCAGCCAAACGTCGGGATTGAAGAAGCCGCCAATCCCGATGAAAGCCTTATACGATCGAATTGATCAAGTACGGCGGACGCGAATCGATTTGTCGGCTCAATTGCGGAACATCGCGCCCGAACTGCCCAGCAATGCGACGCAAAAATCACTTCTGGAGCTGGCCGATGCCGTGGAATCCAATGTCTCGGCTGCGGAACTTGTTTCCAGATTTCCAAAATTCTGTTGGTTGATCACGCTTCAGTCCTCTGCGGCGATGACCGACGCATTGACCGCGATTCTGGAACAGGCGGCCTACCAACACAGCTTGTGGGTCAAGAAGATTCGCGCGCTGGCCTATCCGCTGGTACTGCTTTCGATTGCAATCATCATGCTGATCGCGACATTGACCCTCTTGATCCCGCCGTTTGACGAGATGTTCCAAGAGTTCGATATCCGGCTTCCGGCGATGACCCAAGGATTGGTAAACGTGTCACGACTGGTCACGACATCACCGCTGGTTGTTGCTTTTGTAATCACCGTCGGTATGGCGGGACTGGCCGGTCTTCTGTGGATCTGGATCGGCGACGGCATGATCAAACAAAAACTGCTCGGTCCGTCAACCAACGTCACGACGACTCGACAATCTTTGTCAACCGTCACGTTGCAATTGGCCGAACTGATTGAAGACGGTTTGCCGCTGGATCATTCGCTTCGAATTGTCGCGGAATCTCATTTCAATGGCACGATGCGAAGCATCCTGGCGGACCTTGCGGTGCAAGCCGGTTGCGACAAAAGTCGTCTGCAAAAATCTCGTGCCGCGATGATCTTGCCGCCAAACTTCTTGTACGCCCTGAATCCGACGAGCTTGATCGGACCAGACAACGCCCAACCGCCCAATACGACCATGTTGCGTGAATTGGCGGCAAGCTATCGCGATCTGTCCATTCGTCGCAAAGATTGGATGTCGTTTGTCCTGGCCCAGATCGCCGTGGTCGGTGTTGGGCTTTTGATCGCCACCATCGTGATCGCCCTGTTTCTGCCGTTGGTCAGCCTCGTCACATCACTGTCGAGTTAGTTTGAATGTTTGATTCGATTACGAACCTGATTCGATTGATCATGCCCAGTGGGATCGTCGGCAATTCGCTTCGCAGCAAACAAAACTCGCTGCTGCGAATGCTGTCCGTTTCTCATTCGCAACGATTGGACCCAAAAATCCTGATCGAAAATCTGGCAGCCGAATACCCCGGGCCGTACGGACGAAAACTATCGTTGCTGCAACAGTGGGTCGCCGCCGACAGTTCAATGTGTGCCGCGTTAACGCACACTCCAGGGGTCTTGGACGAAGACGACACGCTGGCGATTCAATGCGGGATTGAAACGAACACTCTGGATGAAACATTTCGCTACTTGATGGCGCATTGTGAAAAAGACGATCACGCCGCAACCAGTGAAATCATTCGGGGAACCGCCGGTTACGTGATCGGCGTGATCTGCTTCGCGATTCTGATCAGTGCATTCCTGATGATCTTCATTGTGCCAACCTTTAAGTTGATGTTCGACGAATTCGAACTGGCCCTGCCTTTGTCGATGGCGTCGCTGATCGACTTTAGCAACTCTTTCCTGATCGTTATCCCCCTGTTTCTAATGGTTGCATTGGGCCTTGGCATTCTGCTGTTGATCGATGACTTTCGACGCACCGTCGTCAATTCGCCACTGGCACGATTGTTACCCACGGTCGCGCGCCGCCGAACGACGGGACTGCTGCGACTGCTGGCGCTGCCCACCTCACTGGGTCTGCCACTTGGCCCCACTCTCACCGCGGCGGCACAACACCATCCCGATCGTAGCTTTCGAAAGCGTTTATTGCGTGCACGTACTGACGCAAAATCCGACGCGGACATCTGGATTCAACTTGAAACCCAGCGATTGATCGACAAGACGCAAGGCGAACAACTGCGACGAATCACTTCACCATCGCTCCGAGCGTGGACTCTTAACACACTGGCCGACAGAAATCGTCTGATCATGCAGAACAAAAATGAGTTTATTGCGCGATCGGTTCAGCACATTCCGATCATCATCCTGGGGATGTTCGTGGGCTGGATCGCAATCGCCGTCATCCAGACGTTGAGCAATCTGATCGGATCATTGGCTTAGGAGACACCGCCACCATGAATTCAATTAAAACACAATCTGTGCCGAAACGTCGCCGCGGCGGCGTCGCGCTCCTGGAGACTCTGATTGCTGCCGGAGCTGTCTTGGCGATGCTCGGCGTCGCTGCACCCTTGCTGATCCGTTCGGCACACGTTTGGAAACAAACACAGCATCACCAATTTGCCGTGGATGAATTGTCCGGGCAAATGGATCGGCTGATCGAGATGTCTTCCCAAGAGCGGTCCGATGCGATTGGCCGGCTATCCGTTTCGCCGGCGGTTTTGGACGTACTTCACGATGCGACGCTTGTCGGAAAATTGGTCTCCGACGGCGACGGCACTCGGATCGAATTGGCGATCAATTGGCAACGAGTCGGCGACCCCCAACCGATCGAATTGGTCG
>JAGQPO010001188.1 GCA_020426665.1 Planctomycetales bacterium | reverse complement strand
TCATAGTTTCTCCGCGATCAAAACGACTCCACCCTTTCCGTGAAAGATACACCAACGATCGAGTGCTGATTTGAAAAACCGTTTCGACCAGCAATGCAGCCTCGTCGCTTTGTTGCTACTGACAGTCGGTTGTTCTGCGAAAACAGAATCCGTTTCCATTTTTATCAGTGGGGATACGGCCGGTTGGATCACGCCTTGCGGATGCACGTCAAACCAATCCGGCGGACTTTCGCGACGCGATACTTTGATGACGAAGGCTGCCGCCGAGGGGCCGGTCTTAGTCTTGGACGTCGGCGGAGCTGTTGCAGGCCAGTCGCCGTACGATTGGGAAAAGCTCCAGGCGATCCTGCGCGGCCAACAAGCCATGCAACTGGACGCGTTTAACTTGGGCGGACCTGAATGTCGATTTCCTGCTGACGACTTGCGTCATTTACAGACCCAGCACTCCGTGCCTTTCATTTCCGCGAATGTGACGGATGAAGCCGGGAATCCGGTTGCACCGCCGATGAAACGGCTTGAACGCGGAGCACAAAAGTTTGCCATCGTGGGTGTCATCGACCCAGATTTGGTTAAACCACCGATGACCGCGCGAGACCCCTATCAATCGATCTATGATCTACTTCCCCAGTTAGACTCTGACCGCGTCATCGTCTTGGCCTATATGGACGAACCCAAGCTACGTGAGTTGGCCAAAAAGATTCCTGACGTCGATGCGGTGATAGGCGGGCCGACCGGTCAAGTTGTGCCACCGACGCGCGTCGGCCATGTCTTGGTCAGCAGCAGCACCAACAAGGGTAAGTTTCTTTTGAAATTGAATTCCCAGCCGGGCAAGCCGTTGCAGTCAGACGTTGTCGAAGTCAGCAGCGATATCCAGATGGCTGGACGCCAGCAAGAAAACCTGCTTTCCTTCTACGAAAATTTAGGCCGCCGAGATTTTGCGCCCGAAGAAACACAATTTGTTTCTCGCCGAATCGTCGGCGGTGTGGGGGATTCGGTCAGTGGCAATCAAGCTTGTATCAATTGCCATCAAGCCGACGATTCTGTGTGGCACAATTCAAAACATTCACACGCCTGGGAATCGCTGAAATTGACCGGCGCCCAAGTAGACCCTGCGTGTCAGCGTTGCCACACGACCGGATACGGCACGGAGGGAGGTTTTCGGGGGCTGAAAGATTCCGTCGACCTGGTCAACGTCGGTTGTGAAAACTGCCACGGGCCATCCGCCACCCACGCCGCAGACCCTCGTAAGCGAACACCGTTCGTCGCGACCCAACAATGCATCGGGTGTCACGACCACGAAAACAGCCCGGAATTTAAATACGAAACCTACTGGCCCAAGATCATCCATGGCCCAGTTTCCGAATCCTGACCACCAGAATCTACATTTAAACTTGACGGAGATGGCCGACGATCAACTTTGCGACTACCACATCGTCGAACATCTCAATGACGCCCAAATCTTCCAGCTGCGCGAACTGATTCAGTCGCAAAGGTCGGGCGAGAAACGCTCGCTGGATGATGTTCGCTAAATGGTCCTCAACACGAACCTGATGATCGGACTGGTCGAACACACGACGAATCGTCTGGTTGGATGTTGTCGTGCATTAACGGATTTCACATTCCGCGCCACCATCTACGATGTGATGGTGCGACGACCACTGCAAGGAACGGGGCTTGGCAAGCGAGTACTGGATGCCATTCGTCACCATCCGAAACTTCAGAACGTCAGCTTGATCTACTTAGCGTGTGAGCCGCAACTTTTCTCGCTTTACGAACGCTGGGGGTTTGCGTCCTATGAGGGACGAGCAAGATGGATGATCAAGGCACAGAAGGCCGAATCATGATTAACGTGATGCAGCGAACGTCGGGCATTTGAGTGGCCGTTTAATCGATTGACGTCTAGAACAGTTTTACTAGCCTGATGGAGAACGCATCCATTCCGGGGCCGACAGCGGATTGATTGGTCAATGCACCAGCGAGGACAGAATGAAATCGACGATCGGCGTGGGATCTTTCAAACTGTGGGGGTGATGCCCGATTCCGGGTTTGTGGATCACCTGAATCGGACCTCCCAACTCGCGATAGCGTTCTTCAAGGATCGCAGTATTTTCGTCGACCGGGACCACGTCGTCGGCGTCGCCTACGACACATAAGATGGGGACACCTGCTGTGGCAAGATCCTGCAATGAATCGATCGGATTGCAACGTGATCGTGGCGAGTCTGAATCCATCACTTCTGTATCAGTTAATCCATACGCGTCCAAGCACTGTCGCCAGGCTTCCGCACTGCCTTTTCCCTTGCCCTTGCCGCCGGGCCAACTCTTGATGTCACAAACCGGCGCATCCCCATAGATACATCGCACTTTGTCTGGATTCGCCTTAGCCCAATTAAAAATGATCAACCCGCCTCGGCTCATGCCCTCCAGCACCGGTCGCGAATCAAAATCATATTGATTCGTCAAATGTCGGTAGAATCCGTCCCAGATCTCGACGGCCTGTGGCGACCCAAACATCCCCGCGACATCGATGTACGCAACGTGATAACCCCGACCAAGCAATGCGACATCAAGTTGCGGTTCATGCCCGAAGAAGCGTGCCCGCCAGACCCACGGATTTCCGGGAGCGGCTTGTCGCGGCGCAACGATGACGCAGTTCCGCTTATTGAATTCAAAGTCATAGCGATGAAAGGAATGAAAATCAGATCGCTTCCCAGGGAATTCAACAGCATCCGCAGCGGGACAAGCGCCAGCAACAAACAACGCCAATACGCACCCAATTGCCGAACACAAACGCATCATCAAAACCAAAAAGGGGAAAGGGGTAATTTAAAAAGGGGAAAGGGGTCGTTTTTTCATCGCTTCACAGCCTGGACCTTTCTTTTTTTCCTGGGGCGGCCCAGTGGGCGGACCGTCGACCATAACCCTGTGCGTTCGCACGTTCGCTCGACCCACTCTTCGTCGCCGAATGGGCGACCTCGTTTTACACAGGTTCGAATTTTTTCCAAATCCGATTCAGACAACGGCTCGTTAACACGATCGGTCCAGCCTGAAAGCCGACGAATGGGCCAGTTCGTCAATAAAGGCGGTTCGATGTCTTGTTTAAAATGCCAGCGGTACAGCGACCCATATTTCCAATCCTCCGCCCGGTCAACCAGTCCTCCGCTAAGCGCATTCCGCTCGACATAGCGACAGACCGTCAGGAAGTGCGAATCATCTGCGACGGGAAAACTCTTGAAGGGTCCCTGATACACATGCCCTCCACCTTGGTTTTGGTAGTGTGCGTGGTAACGCAGAGTGTGTGTGGCCGACACCCAACCGAGCATGTTTCCCATCATCCCATCCTTTTGCGGACGAACGACGAGATGCCAATGATTGGGCATCAAACAAAAAGAAAGTAAATCGACAGGGTATTTGTCGAGCCCTTCACGAAGCGTCCGCAAGAACGCGTCATAATCTTCGGGCTTGTGAAATATCTCTTGCTTAGCATTTCCCCGGTTGATCGCATGATAAATGCAACCAGCCTCATCGGCACGCTTCGTTCGAGGCATAAGTAT